>JBBFMG010000024.1:0-14933 GCA_037478575.1 Burkholderiales bacterium
GCCCAGGACCAGGCCGAAGCTGGCCGGCTCAGCCTTCAGGCGAAAGTCGCGCAACCCGGGGGGTTGTGGACGGCGGCCCTGGTGCTACCGGATCTGACCGGCAGCACCCGTCGCTTCCAGGTCAGTCAGGCAAGCCTCGACATCGAGGGCAGGCAGGGGGAGCGCACCGTCAAGGCGCGGCTTGCGAGTCCCGTGGCGGGCAGCTTGGAGACGCGCATCTTCGAGCTGGGGAAACTCACCGGCACCCTGGAGCTTGCCCATCCGGCACTCGCCAGAGGCGGGCTGAAACTGACCCTCGGCGGCCGGGCGCGCGCCGACCTCGCGAAAAAATCCGCGGGGGCCGAGCTCGTCACCCGGCTGGACGACAGCACCCTGGAAGCGAAGCTCGAGGCCCCGTCCCTCGAACCCCTGCAGCTTGCCTTCGACATCGCCATCGACCGGCTGGATCTGGACCGCTACCTGCCCCCGAAACCCAAAAGCGCGCAGCCGGAACCGGAGCGTCCCATCGACCTGTCCGCGCTCAAGACCCTGAATGCCAGGGGCACGCTTCGCGTCGGCGAGCTGAAGATGGCCCGGGTGAAGACCCGCAACCTGCGCCTCGAGCTGCGTGCCGGAGACGGCCGCATCGTCGTCGATCCCGTCTCCGCGAATCTGTACGAAGGGGTGCTGCAGGGATCGGCCTCGGCCACCACCAGCGCCAGCCCGCGTGTCAGCCTGCGCCAAAACCTGTCCGGCATCCGCATCGGCCCCCTGTTGCGGGACCTGGCCGAGAAGGATGTGCTGGAGGGACGCGGCAGCGTCACGCTGGATGTCACCACTGAGGGTGCCACGGTGACTGCCATGAAAAGGGCCCTGGACGGCACGGCCGCCGTGAAGCTGACCGACGGTGCCATCAAGGGTGTCAACATCGCCGCCATGCTGCGCCGGGCGCAATCGGCCCTCACCGGCGGACTGCAGACCCAGGGCGCGGCTGCCACGGAGCAGACCGATTTCTCCGAACTGCATGCCAGCTTCCGCATCCGCAAGGGGGTCGCCCACAACGATGATCTCACCCTTAAATCGCCCCTGCTGCGGGTGGCCGGCAGCGGCGACATCGACATCGGCGCCGGCACCCTGGACTATCTGGCCAAGGTCGCCGTGGTGGGCACCCTGGAAGGCCAGGGAGGGCGGGAACTCGCGCAGCTCAAGGGCGTGACGGTCCCGCTGCGGGCGAGTGGGCCCTTCGATGCGCTCCAATACAGTCTGGATACCCGCGCCCTGGTCACCGAATCGGCCAGGGCCAGGGTCGAGGAGAAAACCCAGGCAATCAAGGAAAAAGCCCGCGAGGAGTTGCTCAAGGGCCTGTTCGGACGCTGAGGATGGCGGGACCGGATTTCGCTGCCCGCCTCATCGCCTGGCAGCGCAGCCACGGCCGCCACGATCTGCCCTGGCAGGGCACGCGCGACCCCTACCGCATCTGGGTGGCGGAGATCATGCTGCAACAGACCCAGGTGGCCACGGTGATCCCCTATTACCAGCGCTTCATGCTGCGCTTTCCGGATGTGGCCACGCTGGCCGCCGCGGCGGAAGACGAGGTGCTCGCCCAATGGAGCGGGCTCGGCTACTACGCCCGCGCGCGCAACCTGCACAAGGCCGCGCGCGTCATCGTCGATGCCTACGGGGGACGGTTCCCCTCCGATTCTTCCGCGCTCGCCGCGCTGCCTGGCATGGGGCGCTCCACCGCGGCCGCGGTGGCGGTGTTTGCCTTCGGCCAGCGCGCGGCCATTCTGGACGGCAACGTCAAGCGGGTGCTGGCGCGCCATGCCGGGGTGGCGGGCTGGCCCGGTGACAGGCAGGTGCAAGCCCGACTGTGGCGGATCGCGGAAGACCGGCTGCCCGGGCAGGAAGTGGAAACCTACACCCAGGGTCTCATGGATCTGGGGGCGACGGTCTGCACCCGCAGCCGGCCCGCCTGTGACCGCTGCCCGGTGCAGGAAGATTGCGTGGCCCACCGCGCCGGCCGCACCGGTGAACTGCCGAGCCCCCGTCCGCGCAGGCCTTTGCCCGAGCGGGCCACGGCCCTCCTGGTGCTTTTGGCCGGCGATGAAGTGCTGCTGGAAAAACGGCCCCCGACGGGTGTGTGGGGTGGGCTGTGGAGTCTGCCCGAAACGACCCTGGAGGAGGATGGTTTCACGCAGGCGCGACGTCTGGGCTATCACCCCTTGCGTTGCCAGACACTGCCGCCGCTGGTGCACGACTTTACCCATTTCCGCCTGCGCATGTGGCCGCGCCTGGTCCAGGTGCAGGCGGCGCGGGGGGTGGCCGAGGCGGGCCGGCTGTGGCTGCCCCTGGAAGAACTGAAGGGTGCCGCGCTGCCGGCGCCGGTGCGCCGGCTGCTCGAGCAACTGACCCGGGAACGGCCATGGCAGACGCCTCCCTAATCTGGGGCAAGCTTTTCCTCTGTCTTCTGATCATCGGCGTGGCCGGCTCGCGGCTCTCCCGCTATGGGGATGTGATCGCCGAAAAGACCGGTCTGGGCGGCAGCTGGATTGGCCTCGTGCTCATGGCCACCGTCACCTCCCTGCCGGAACTGGTCACCGGGGTGTCGTCGGTGACGGTGGCCAATGTACCCAACATCGCGGTGGGTAACGTGCTGGGGGCGTGCGTGATGAATCTGGCGATGATTTTCCTGCTGGACTTTTTGCACCGGGAGGCCTCGGTTTACACCCGCGCCAGCCACGGCCATATACTCGCGGCCGGTTTTTCCCTGGTGATGCTGGCGGTGGTGGGCTTCAACCTGCTGGTGGCACCCACGGGCATTGCACCGCAGCTTGGACATGTGGGGCTCTACACCCCGGTCATCCTCGTTCTCTACCTGGTCGCCATGCGGGTGCTCTATCTCTACGAAACCGCGCAGCAGGATGCCTATGTGGCGGAGCGGGCCGCCCGCTATCCGGACATCACCCTGCGTCAGGCGGTGGCGCGCTATGCCGCCTTCGCAGGCGTGGTGGTGCTCGCGGCGCTGTGGCTGCCCTTCGTGGCAGAAGAACTGGCTGCGGCCATGGGCTGGCAACGCAGCTTCGTGGGCACCATTTTCGTCGCACTGGTGACCACCACGCCGGAGCTGGTGGTGACGCTTGCCGCGCTCAGGCTGGGTGCGCTCGACATGGCCATCGGCAACCTGTTCGGTAGCAACCTGTTCAACCTCACCCTGATCGCAGTGGACGACCTCGCCTATCTGGAGGGTTCGCTGCTTGCCCAGGTGGCGCCGGTGCATGCGGTCTCGGCCTTCTCCGCCATTGCCATGACGGGGGCCACGGTGGTGGGGCTGTTCTACCGCGACGAGGGCCGGCTGTACCGGCGCATGGGCTGGGCCAGCATCTTTCTCTTCCTGGCCTATCTGCTCAACAGCTACGTGCTCTACCTGTACCAGGAGTGAGCACAGGGCCACGGGCGTTCAGGATTTCTTGTCGCGCGAGGCCCATTTCTGGATCACGCCTGCCGCCCAGTCGCGCCCACCCAAACCAAAGGCCAGGGCCAGGGCAAGGCAGGCCGCGCCGAACAGGATGGCGAAGGCCGTGGTGAGCAGGTGGGTGGCGATGGCGAGCTGCTCCAGCGCCACGAACACGGCGAAGATCTGCACCGCATATTCCGCGATGGTGCTGATGGTGAGCGCCCCCTCCACCCCGAGATTGCGCAGCCAGGCGAACACCAGGCGGTTGATGAAGCGTGCCAGCAGGGTGCCGAAGATGATGATCAGCACCGCCACCACGATGTTGGGCAAATACAGCACCACGCGGTTGAACAGCTCCGCCACGGCGGTGAGACCGAGACTGCTGGACACGGTGACCAGCACGATGAACAGCACCAGCCAGTAGCTGACCTCGGCGATGATGCCGGAGAGGGTGACCTGCATTTCGCCGTGCTTGAGGAATTCCTCGATGCCGGTCTTCTCCGCCAGGGCATCGAAGTGCGCGAGCGCGAGCAGACGGCGTACCGCACTGCGCGCCAGCTTCGCCACCAGCCAGCCCACGAACAGCAGCACCAGGGCCACCAACAGCTTGGGCAGGAAATCGGCCACCTGGCGGATCACCGCGTTGAAGGATGCCAGAAAAATGTCGAGCTCTTGCTGCATGGCTGTCTCCTTTCTTTGCCTGTCAGTCTGGGCTGGGGATTGGCGCGAGGATGCGCAGGGGCGGGGAAACGGGGCAATGATAGAAGGCCGGGTGAGCGGACGCAACCCGACGCTTCGCCGCTGTCCGTCCCTTCGCGTATGATCGTGGCCTGCCGGAGGAACGCCCCATGAAATATGCCGACCTGCGCGACTTCATCGCGCAACTGGAAGCCCGCGACGAACTCAGACGCATCCGCATCGAGATCGACCCGTATCTGGAAATCACCGAAGTCTGCGACCGCGTGCTGCGTGCCGGCGGTCCCGCATTGCTGTTCGAGAAACCCAAGGGGCATGCCATGCCCGTGCTGGGCAATCTGTTCGGCACCACCCGGCGCGTGGCCCTGGGCATGGGCCAGGAAGACGTGGCCGCGCTGCGCGAAGTGGGCCGGCTGCTCGCCTTCCTCAAGGAGCCGGAGCCTCCGCGCGGGCTCCGGGATGCCTGGGACAAGCTGCCCCTGTTCAAACAGGTGCTGCACATGGCGCCCAGAGAGGTGACGCGCGCTCCCTGCCAGGAAATCGTCTGGGAGGGAAACGAGGTGGATCTCACCCGCCTGCCCATCCAGACCTGCTGGCCCGGCGACGTGGCGCCCCTCATTACCTGGGGTCTCACCGTCACCCGCGGTCCCCACAAGCCGCGCCAGAACCTGGGCATCTATCGCCAGCAGCTTTTGGGGCGCAACAAGCTCATCATGCGCTGGCTGGCCCATCGCGGCGGTGCGCTGGACTTCCGGGATTTCGTCGCCGCCCATCCGGGAGAACGCTTTCCCGTGGCAGTGGCCCTGGGCGCGGACCCGGCCACCCTCCTCGGCGCCGTGACGCCCGTCCCGGACACCCTGTCCGAATACCAGTTCGCCGGCCTTCTGCGTGGTGCGAAGACCGAGGTGGTGCGTTGTGTCAGCTGCGACCTGCAGGTGCCGGCGGGCGCCGAAATCGTGCTGGAAGGCTACATCGATCCCGACGAGACCGCACTGGAGGGCCCCTTCGGCGACCACACCGGCTACTACAACGAGCGCGAAACCTTCCCGGTGTTCACCGTCACCCACATGACCATGCGGCGCGATCCCATCTATCACAGCACCTACACCGGCAAGCCCCCGGACGAACCCGCCATGCTGGGGGTGGCCCTCAACGAGGTGTTCGTGCCCCTGCTCCAGAAGCAGTTCCCGGAAATCACGGACTTCTATCTGCCGCCCGAAGGCTGCAGCTACCGGCTTGCCCTGGTGAGCATGAAGAAGCAGTATCCGGGCCACGCCAAGCGTGTGATGTTCGGCGTGTGGAGTTTCCTGCGCCAGTTCATGTACACCAAGTTCGTGATCGTGGTGGACGACGACATCGACATCCGCGACTGGAAGGAGGTGATCTGGGCCCTCACCACCCGCGTGGACGCGGCGCGCGATACCCTCATCGTGGAGAACACACCCATCGACTACCTGGACTTCGCCAGTCCGGTGTCCGGTCTGGGCAGCAAGATGGGCATCGACGCCACCCACAAGTGGAAGGGCGAAACCAGCCGCGAGTGGGGCACGCCCATCACCCGTGATCCCGCCGTGGTGGCCCGCATCGACAGCCTGTGGAAGGATCTGGGGCTGTGAGGGCTCGCCCCGTGCCCTGCGCTGTATCGAGGTCGTGCCTTTGTGGAAGGCGCTTCGGCGGCGGGCGGGATGGGTGCGGCGGCGGGTGATCGCGGCTGAAGCCGCTGCCACAGGGCGCCTCCCCAGACCCCTCGCCCAAGCCGCGCCGCCGGTCCCCGCCGGTTGACATCCCGCGCAGGGCCTGAAAACCCCGTCCCGCGTCGCCGTTTTCAGCGTCATGCCCCCTCGGGTATCATCTCCCTTTTGAAGCGAGGAAGTCGGCATGAGCACACAGGAGACCCCGCAGCCCACCGAAATCAAGCTGCACCAGAAGTCGCGCATCCTGGAGATTGCCTTCTCCGACGGCAGCCGCTTCGAGCTGCCCTGCGAGTTCCTGCGCGTGTACTCGCCGTCCGCCGAGGTGCGCGGCCACGGGCCCGGCCAGGAGGTGCTCCAGGTGGGCAAGAAGAACGTGGAAATCACCGCCATCGAACCCGTGGGCACCTACGCCATCAATCTCGTTTTCTCCGACGGTCACGATTCCGGGATCTATTCCTGGAGTTATCTCTACGACCTGGGCAAGAACCAGGCCGAACTGTGGCAGCGCTATCTGGACCGTCTCGCCGCAGCCGGCGCGAGCCGCGAGCCCACGGCGGAATCGCCCATCCCCATCCGTCCCAAGTCCAAGTAAGCCATCATGGCCGAGACCCATTTCGGCTTCACCAAGGTCGAGGAGTCGGAAAAGGCGCGCAGGGTGGCGCAGGTGTTCCACTCGGTCGCCCGGCGCTACGATCTGATGAACGACCTCATGTCCGCGGGGCTGCACCGCCTGTGGAAGGCCTTTACCATCGAACAGGCGCGGGTGCGGCCCGGCGAGCGTGTGCTGGACATCGCCGGCGGCACGGGCGATCTCGCCATCGCCTTCGCCAAACGGGTGGGCGCCACCGGCGAGGTGTGGCTCACGGACATCAACAACTCCATGCTCACGGTGGGGCGCGACCGGATGCTGGACCAGGGGCTTGTGCCCTGGGCGGTGCAATGCGACGCCGAGAAGCTGCCCTTTCCGGAGGGCCATTTCGACGTGGTGACGGTGGCCTTCGGGCTGCGCAACATGACCCACAAGGAAATCGCCCTCAGGGAGATGCGCCGCGTGCTGCGGCCCGGCGGGCGCCTTCTGGTGCTGGAGTTTTCCCGCGTGTACAAGCCGCTGGCCCCCCTCTATGACCTGTATTCCTTCAAGGTGCTGCCTCTCATGGGCCGCCTGGTGGCCCGGGACGAGGCGAGCTACCGCTATCTGGCCGAGTCCATCCGGGTCCATCCCGACCAGGAGACCCTCAAGCGCATGATGGAGGAGGCCGGACTCGAACGGGTCGAGTATTTCAATCTCACCGGCGGCGTGGTGGCGCTGCACAAGGGGTATAAGCTGTGAAGCCCGCCGACGACTACCGGCAGCGCGTGGGCCGGGCAAAACGGCGCGTCCGGGCGCATCGCTAAGCCAAAGTCCGTCCATGCAGCTCGCCGTCTCCGCGCTCAATCATGTGCTGGCCCAGAATCCCGGCGCGCGCGAGCGCCTGGCGGCCTTTGCCGGCATGGCCTTCGCCCTGGATGGCTTTCCGCTGCCCCGCCTCGCCTTCACCATCGCAGAGGACGGCAGTGTGACCGATCCCCGTGGGCAGGCGCCGGACGCCGTGTTGAGTGCCACGCCGGATGCCCTGCTGCGGTTCCTGCTGGTGCGGCCCCGGGACCGCAGTCTCATCCGCATTCATGGCCATCACGCCTTCGGCGAGGCGGTGACCGAGGTGTTGATGGGACTGGAATGGGAGGCGGAGGAAGATCTGTCGCGCCTGTTCGGTGACGTGCTCGGCCATCGCCTGGCGGCCTTCGGCCGTGCCTTCTGGGGCTGGCGCATGCAGTCCGCGCAGAGCCTGGCCGGCGCGCTGGTGGAATTCCTCACCGAGGAACGGCCCCTGCTGGCCAAGCGCGCGGACCTGGAACGTTTCGCCGCGGAGGCAGCCGAGCTCGCCGCCGCCGTGGAGCGTCTCGAGGCCCGCATCGCCCGGCTCGGCGGGCGTGGCTGATGCACCTGCTGCGCCTCATCTACATCCTGCACATCGCGGTCCGCTACGGACTGGACGAATTCTTTCTGGCCCACGCCCGGCTTGCCTGGCTGCGTGGCCTGGTGCGCGCCGCCCTGTTCTGGCGCCGGCTGACGGCGCCCCGTGCCGTGCGCCTGCGGCGCGCCCTGGAGGATCTGGGGCCGATCTTCGTCAAGTTCGGCCAGGTGCTGTCCACCCGGCGTGACCTGCTGCCGGACGACATCGCCGACGAACTGGCCAAACTCCAGGACCAGGTGCCCCCCTTCCCGCCGGAGCAGGTGGCGGCGGTGATCGGGCGCGTCTATGGTCGCCCCCACGACGAGGTTTTTCGCGAATTCGATCTGCTGCCGGTGGCCTCCGCCTCGGTGGCCCAGGTGCACTTCGCCCTGCTGCCGGACGGGCGCGAGGTGGCGGTGAAGATCCTGCGCCCGGGCATCCGGCGCGTGATCGAGAAGGATCTCGCCCTGCTCGACACCGCGGCCGGCCTGATCGAGGTGCTGTTCGCGGATGGCAAGCGGCTGCGTCCCCGCGAGGTGGTGGCGGAATTCGCCCACCACCTGGACGAGGAGCTGGATCTCCTGCGCGAGGCCGCCAATGCCAGCCAGCTGCGGCGCAATTTCCAGGACCAGCGCCTGCTCATCGTGCCCGAGGTGTTCTGGGACTGGTGTCACAGCGAAGTGATGGTCATGGAACGCATCCATGGCATTCCCGTGTCCCACGTGGAACGCATGCGCGAGGCGGGCATCGACATTCCGGCGCTGGCGCGCCGGGGCGTGGAAATCTTCTTCACCCAGGTGTTCCGCGACGGCTTCTTCCACGCCGACATGCACCCGGGCAACATCTTCGTTGCGCCGGACGGACGCTACATCGGCGTGGACTTCGGCATCATGGGCACGCTCACCGAGCGCGACAAGCATTATCTCGCCCAGAACTTCCTGGCTTTTTTCAACCGCGACTACAAACAGGTGGCGCGCGCCCACCTGGAGGCGGGCTGGGTGCCGCCGGAGACGCGCGAGGACCAGTTCGAGGCGGCCATCCGCTCCGTGTGCGAGCCGGTGTTCGACCGCCCCATCAAGGAGATTTCCTTCGGCCGCTTCCTGCTGCGGCTGTTCCAGATCTCCCGCCGCTTCAACATGGAGATCCAGCCCCAGCTGGTGATGCTGCAGAAGACCCTGCTCAACGTGGAGGGGCTGGGACGCCAGCTCGATCCGGATCTCGACCTGTGGACCACGGCCAAGCCCTTCCTGGAGCGCTGGATGAGCGAACAGGTGGGCTGGCGCGCCCTGGTGCGCCACGTGAAGGCGGAGGCCCCCCGCTGGGCGGCGCTGCTGCCTGCCCTGCCGCGCAGGCTAAACGAGGCCCTCACGCGCGATCCCCTGCCGGCGCTGCAGCAGGGTTTCGCGCTGCTGCTGGCGGAACAAAGGAAACGCAACCGCTGGCTTGCCGTGATCGCCGGGTTGCTGGCCGCCTTGCTGCTGTTGGCCCTCTGGCCGCTGCTGGCCGGCTGAGACGGGTCGGCCCGGGCGTCTGCCCGGGCTATAATCCGCGGCGCGCCCGACCACCGCGCAAAAAGGAAAACACGCCATGCTCATCGGTTTCGTCGTCCTCTATCTGGTGCTCTCCATCGGCATTGGCATCTACGCTGCCACCAAGGTGCACAACGCCCGGGATTACATCACCGCCGGGCAATCCCTGCCCATGATCATCGTGGTGGCCATGGTGTTCGCCACCTGGTTCGGGGCGGAGACGGTGCTGGGCATTCCCGCCACCTTCATGAAGGAAAACCTGGGGGGCACGGTTTCTGATCCCTTCGGCGCCTCCCTGGCCCTGATCCTGTTCGGGCTGCTGTTCGCCCGGCCTCTTTACCGGATGAAGCTCATCACCCTGGGCGACTTCTTCCGCAAGCGCTACAGCCGGCCCGTGGAGATCGTGATGGCCCTGGCCATTGCCGCCTCCTACCTGGGCTGGGTCTCGGCCCAGGTGGTGGCCCTGGGACTGGTGTTCAACGTGCTTTCGGATGGCAGCATCACCCAGGCCCAGGGCATTCTGATCGGCGGCACCGTGGTGGCCCTCTACACACTGTTCGGTGGCATGTGGTCGGTGGCGCTCACCACCTTCGTGCAGATGACGGTGATCGTGCTGGGTCTGCTCTGGATCGCCTTCCTGGTGGCCGACATGCCCCAGGTGGGCGGCGTCATGCCCGTGGTGGAACACGCGGCGGCGGCGGGCAAGTTCCAGTTCTGGCCGCCCCTGGAGTGGGGCGCCGTGATCACCTTCGTCGCCGGCCTGCTGACCATGGGGCTGGGCTCGGTGCCCCAGCAGGACGTGTTCCAGCGCGCCAATTCCTCCCGCAATGAGTTCGTCGCGGTGTGGGGCACGGTGATCGGCGGCGCGCTCTATCTCCTGTTCGCCGCGGTACCCATCTACCTCACCTATGCCGCGTCCCTGGTGGACCCGGCGGCCGTCTCGACCCTGCTGGAAACCGACGTGCAGAAGCTTCTGCCCACCTTCGTCAAGGATCATCTGCCGCTCACCGCCCAGGTGGTGTTCTATGGGGCGCTTCTGTCCGTGATCATGTCCACGGCCTCCGGGACCCTGCTGGCGCCCGCGGTGACCATTTCCGAGAACATCATCAAGGAGCTCATGCCGGCGCACCGTCTGAGCCAGGCTGCCCTGCTGCGCATCACCCAGGGCGTGGTGGTGGCCTTCGCGGTATTGGTCATCGGTTATGCCCTGATGTCGGTGGAATCGAAGACACCCATCCACAGCATGGTGGAGAATGCTTACAAGGTGACGCTGGCGGTGGCTTTCGTGCCCCTGGCGGCGGGTGTCTATTGGAAACGCGCCAACAACGCGGGCGCGCTGCTTTCCATCGTGCTGGGTTTTACTGTCTGGATCGGTGCCGAGCTTGGGCTGCCGAAGAGCGTACCGCTGCCACCGCAGTTTTTCGGTTTCTTTGCCAGTCTCGCCGGCATGATGGTCGGCTCGCTGCTGCCGGCCCGCCGCCACGGCAGCCGATGAACCGCTGCCGCTAGGGCAGCGGGCGCGTCATGCGGTAGTGGGGTATGCCGGCGTCCAGGAATTCTTCGCCTTCGCGCCGGAAGCCGAAGCGTTCATAGAAGGGCAGGGCCTTGGTCTGGGCGTTGAGGAACGCGCTGGTGGCGCCCCTGGCGCCGGCTTCCTCGAGCAGCAGGCGCAGCATGGCGCTGCCTACGCCGCGGCCGCGCCAGGGGGCCAGCACCGCCATGCGCCCGATATGCGCCAGGGTGCCATGGATGATGAGGCGCGCGGTGCCGATGGCGTCCTCCCCCTCTGTGGTGGCCAGCGCGTGCAGGGCGGCCTCATCCCCGCCGTCCCATTCCAGCGCCTCCGGCACGCCCTGCTCTTCGATGAACACGGCGCGCCGCACACGGGATAGCGCCGGCGCCGCCGCCTCCCAGCGGACCAGGCGGACGTTGAAGGCGTTCATGCGTTCTCGGGTTCCACCATCCCGGAGTGACGCAGCAGCGCGTCGATGGTGGGTTCGCGCCCGCGGAAGGCGACGAAGGATTCCAGCGCGCTGCGGGAGCCCCCCTGGCCGAGGATCTCGCTCCAGAAGCGGTGGCCCACCTCGGGATTCAGCACGCCGTTTTCCTCGAACAGGCTATAGGCGTCGGCGGAGAGCACCTCCGCCCACTTGTAGCTGTAATAGCCCGCCGCATAACCACCCGCGAAGATGTGGGAGAAGTTGTTGGGAAAGCGGTTGTAGGCGGGCGGGAACACCACCGCCACCTGGCGCCGGATTTCGTCCAGCAGCGCAAGCGGTGTCTGCGTGCCTTCCGGATCGAAGTCGTAGTGCAGGTGCATGTCGAACAGGGCGAATTCGATCTGGCGCACGGTCTGCATGCCACTCTGGAAATTCTTCGCCGCCACCATCCTGTCGAACAGCGTCCGCGGCAGGGGCTCGCCCGTGTCCACGTGCCGGGTCATGGGCTGCACCACCTCCCACTCCCAGCAGAAGTTCTCCATGAACTGGGAGGGCAGTTCCACGGCATCCCACTCCACGCCGTTGATGCCGGACACGCCCAGCTCTTCCACCCGGGTGAGCAGGTGATGCAGCCCATGGCCGAACTCGTGGAACAGGGTGATCACCTCGTCGTGGGTGAACAGGGCCGGCCTGCCCCCCACGGGTGCGGAGAAATTGCAGGTGAGGTAGGCCACCGGCGTCTGGATGCCCGTGGCCTTGCGCCGGCGCGTGATGGCATCGTCCATCCAGGCACCGCCACGTTTGTTGTTGCGTGCATAGAGGTCGAGATAGAACTGGCCAACCAGCTGGCCGGTATGGTCGGTGATGTTGAAGAAGCGCACGTCCGGGTGCCACACGGGCGCGTGGGTTTCGTGGATCTTCAGTCCGTAGAGGGTCTCCACCAGCCGGAACATGCCGGGCAGCACCGTGGTCTCCGGGAAATACTGCTTCACCTCGTCATCGGAGAAGCCGTATTTTTCCTGGCGCAGCTTCTCCGAGTAGTAGGCGATGTCCCAGGCTTCCAGTTTTTCCATGCCAAAGCGCTCCTGCGCGAAGCGGCTGAGCTCGGCCAGGTCGCGCTCGGCAAACGGCTTGGCGCGGCGCGCCAGCTCGTGCAGGAAATCCAGCACCTGGCGGGGCGTCTGGGCCATCTTGGTGGCCAGGGACAGCTCTGCGTAATTGGCGAAGCCCAGAAGCCGCGCGGCTTCCTTACGCAATTTCAGGATGCGCGTGATGAGGGAGGTGTTGTCCCACTCGGGCGGACCGAATTCCGAGGCGCGCGTGACATAGGCGCGGTACATCTCCTCGCGCAGGGCCCGGTTGTCCGCGTATTGCATCACGGGCAGCCACGAGGGGGCATGCAGCGTGAGCTTGTAGCCGGAACGTCCGTCGCGCTCGGCGGCTTCCCGCGCCGCCTGCAGCACGTCCGCCGGCAGGCCGGCCAGCTCCGCCTCGTCTTCCACGTAGCGGGCGAAGGCATTGGTGGTATCCAGCAGGTTTTCCTCGAAGCGTGCCGAAAGCGAGGCCAGCTCTTCCTGGATGGCCTTGAAGCGCGCCTTTTGTTCGTCCGGCAGCTCGGCGCCGCCGAGACGGAAGTCGCGCAGCTCGTTTTCGATGACCTTCCGGCGCGGCCGGCTCAGGCTGTCGTATTCCGGGCTTTCCCGCAGCGCCTTGAATTTCCGGTACAGGCCCAGGTTCTGGGACAGCTCCGCATAGTATTCCGTGATCCTGGGCAGGTTGGCGTTGTAGGCCTCGCGCAGCTCGGGCGTGTTCACTACGGCGTTGAGGTGAGACACCTGGCCCCAGGCGCGGGACAGGCGTTCGTTGCCATCCTCCAGCGGTTGCACGAAGCCCTCCCAGGTGGGCGGCGCAGGATCCGCCACCAGCCTTTCCACCAGCGCACGGTTTTCCGCGAGGAGGGTGTCCACCGCGGGGGTCACGTGCTCCGGACGGATCTTGTCGAACTGGGGCAGGCCGGAGAAATCCAGTAACGGGTTCATGGTCGTCTTCCTCGGGAATGGAACGGGCGATTATACTGTCCGCCCGGTTTGCGATTGGTTCCCGCCATGGCCCCGAACATTCTTCCCCATCACGGCGCCACGCCCGTGATTCCCTCCAGCTGCTATGTCCATCCCAGCGCCCAGATCATCGGCGAGGTCACCCTGGGCGAGCACGTTTCCGTCTGGCCCGGTGCGGTCATCCGCGGCGACGTCAATTACATCCGGATCGGCGCGGGCAGCAACATCCAGGACCTGGCCGTGCTGCACGTCTCCCACCGCAGCGAGTGGGATCCGGAAGGCGCGCCCCTGATCATCGGCGCCCGGGTCACCGTCGGCCACAGCGTGATCCTCCATGGCTGCACCATTGGCGACGAATGCCTGATCGGCATGGGTTCCATCGTCATGGACAAGGCCGTGATCGAACCGCGCGTCCTGCTGGGCGCGGGCAGTCTGGTGCCGGAAGGCAAGGTGCTGGAATCCGGCCATCTCTACCTGGGCCGTCCCGCCAAGGCGCTGCGGCCGCTCACTGCGGAAGAGCTCGCCTACTTCGACTATTCCGCCCGCCATTACATGAGCCTGGCGCAAAGCTACCGGGGTTGAGGGCAGCGCCCCTCCCCGGCGACATGCCCTGATTGGCCGCTTGACCCCGCCGCCCCGGTGCGGCCCGCCCCCCGGCGGCTAAACAAACCCGGGCTTTCGCCGCTAACAGCGGCATGACCGACTTTTCCGCCAAGCGCTTCCTGATCGTGGACGGCCACGCCGGCATGCGTTCGTCCCTGCGCATCATCCTGAGCAGCTTTGGCGTGGTGTACGCGGAGATGGCCGCCAGCGCCAACGACGTGGTGCGCCGCCTGCAGACCAAAAGCTACGACGTCATCCTGTGCGATTATTTCCTGGGCGAGGGCTCGGACGGTCAGCAGCTGCTGGAACAGCTGCGCCACGGCAGGCTGATTGGGCTGCAGACGGTGTTCGTCATGATCACCGCCGAGCGGTCCTACGAGCGGGTGGTGTCGGCAGTGGAGCTCGCCCCGGACGACTACCTCATCAAGCCCTTCACTGCGGAAACCCTGCGCCTGCGGCTGGAACGGGTGTTCGAGAAAAAGGCGGCCTTTGCCCCCATCCACGAACTGATCGAGGCGCAACGCATCGGCGAGGCCATCAGCGTCTGCAGCCGGGCGGTGGCGGCAGGGGGCAGGTACACCGTGGACCTGCTGCGCCTGCTGGCGGAACTGCACGTCACCCAGGGCGAGTTTGCGCAGGCCGAGCAGATCTACCAGCGGGTGCTGGAGATGCGCGCCATTCCCTGGGCACGCATGGGACTGGCCCGGATGCTCCACCTGCAGGGGAAAAGCGGGGAGGCCGAGGTTCTGCTCGAGAGTGTGGTGGAGGACGCCCCGGAATACATGGCGGCCCACGACCTGCTGGCGGCGGTCTATGCGGCCAATGGCAAGAGCGGGCAGGCCCAGGCCGTTCTCGCGCGGGCGCTGGCCGCCTCGCCCTATACCCTCCACCGTCAGAGGCAGATGGGCGAGATCGCCCTGTGCAACGACGACCTGGAAACGGCCGAACGGGCCTTCAGCGCCGTGGTGGAACGGGGCCGCACGTCCT
>JBBFMG010000025.1:0-14823 GCA_037478575.1 Burkholderiales bacterium
GGTCTACAACGCCTCGCGCATGCCCATGACGGAAGCCGCCATCGACAATGGCCTCACACGCGATCTGTATGTATCCCTGGGTGAGCCCCTGCCGGACGGGGCGTGGGCGGTGCGCATCTACTACAAACCCTTCGTGAGCTGGATCTGGGGGGGTTGCGTGCTCATGGCGCTGGGTGGACTGCTCGCCCTGTCCGACCGGCGCTATCGCATCGCCAGCCGCGCGCTGCCCAGATCGACGCCGGCGGCACTCGCAGGAGGCACGGTGTAATGGCGCGCTTCCTCGTCCCGCTGCTCATCTTCCTGGTGCTGGTGGGCTTTCTCTGGAAGGGCCTGTCGCGCGACCCGCGGGAGGTGCCCTCGCCCCTGGTGGGCAAGCCGGCGCCAGCCTTCCAGCTGCCGCGCCTGGATGCACCGGACAAGACCTTTTCCCCCGCGGACATGCGTGGCCAGGTTTGGCTCCTCAACGTGTGGGCGTCATGGTGTGTGTCCTGCCGGGAAGAACACCCGGTGCTGGTGAATCTGGCGCAAAGCCGCGATGTCCCCATCATCGGCCTCAACTACAAGGACCAGCGGCCGGACGCCCTGGCCTGGCTGGACCGGTTCGGCAATCCCTACCGCGTGTCGGTGTCCGACGCCGACGGACGGGTGGGCATCGACTACGGCGTGTATGGCGTGCCCGAAACCTACGTCATCGACCGCGCCGGCATCATCCGCATGAAGCACATCGGGCCGGTGACGCCAGAGGTCCTGGACGCCAAGATCCTGCCCCTGGTGGCGGAGCTCTCCAAATGAAACGGCTGTTCCTGGCGCTGCTGCTCGCCCTGGTTTTCGCGCCCCTCCACGCGAAGGAAGCCGTGCCGGTGGCGGAGGATCCGGTCCTGGAGGCTCGCCTCAACCGGCTTGCCAAGGAGCTGCGCTGTCTCGTCTGCCAGAATGAAAGCCTGGCCGACTCCCAGGCCGACCTTGCCGCCGACCTGCGCCGGGAAATCCGGGAGATGATGCGCCAGGGCAAGTCCGATGGGGAAATCACGCGCTATCTCACGGCGCGTTATGGCGACTTCGTGCTCTACCGCCCGCCCGTGAAGCCCACCACCTGGCTGCTCTGGTTCGGGCCCTTTCTGCTGGCCGGGGCCGCCATCGCCGGCTTCATCTATTTCCTTGCGCGCCGCCGCCGCAGCCTGCCCGATGCCCCCCTCTCGCCGGAAGAGGAAGCCCGCGTGCAGGCGCTGCTCGGCAAGTCTCCCCAAGAGCCCCGATCATGACTGCCTTTTTCGTTGCGGCGGCGCTGCTCACCCTCGCCGCCGTCCTGTTCGTCGCCCTGCCCCTGGCCCGGCGCCGCAGCCGGCCCATGGTGCTGCCCCATGACGCCGCCAACGTGGCCGTGTACCAGGATCAACTCGCCGAGCTGCAGGCCGACCTGGATGCAGGCACCCTCTCCCCATCCCAGTTCGAGGCCGCGAAAAACGAGCTGGAGCGCCGCCTCCTGCAGGACGTACAGGGCGAACCGGGCGTGGGCGAGGCGCGCTTTCCCCGCTGGCCGGCGCTGGTGGTGGCGGTGGCCATTCCCCTGCTCGCCGCCGGCCTGTACTGGCAGCTCGGAAATCCCGCGGCGATCACCGCCCCGCGTCTGGCCGGCCTGACGCCCCAGCAGCAGGTGGAAACCCTGCTTCCCGCCCTGGAAAAACACCTCGCCCAGCAGCCGGACGATGCCACCGGCTGGCGCATGCTGGCCAAGGCCTACATGGCGCTGGAGCGCTTCCCCGAAGCCGCCACGGCCCTGGATCATGCAGCGCGCCTGTTGCCCGGGGATGCCCAGGTGCTGGCGGATTACGCCGATGCCCTGGCCATGGTCCAGGGCCAGCGGCTGGCGGGACGGCCGGCGCAACTCCTCGCCCGCGCCCTCGAGCTGGATCCGAACAACGGCAAGGCCCTCTACCTCGCAGGCTACGCCGCCCTGGAAGCCGGTGACCGCCAAGCGGCGGCCGGCCACTGGAAGCGGCTGCTGGCGCAGCTGCCCGCCGATTCGGAGGACGCGAATCTGGTGCGCCGCCAGCTCGCCGAACTGGGTGAGCCCGCGCAAGCCTCGCAAGCGGCCAGCGTGTCGGGCACGGTGCGCCTGGCGGAGGGATTGCGCGACAAGGTGGGGCCGGATGACACCGTGTTCGTCTTCGCCCGTGCCGCCGAGGGCCCGCGCATGCCCCTGGCGGTGCTGCGTCTGTCCGCCCGCGAGCTGCTGGCGCGCTTCACCCTGACTGACGACCAGGCCATGGCGCCGCAAATGAAGCTCTCCAACTTCGAGCGTGTCATCATCGGCGCGCGCGTGAGCAAGCGCGGCAGCGCCACCCCCCAGCCCGGGGATCTGGAAGGCAGCACCGGCCCAGTCAAGCCGGGTGCGAGCGGGGTCACACTGGTGATCGACCGGGTGGTGAAGTAAGCCCACCCGACCCGCGTCCGTCGTGCCGGCAGCGGGTTTTCCCTATAGCAGTCCCCGTTCCGCGAAGGACACCCCACCGCTGCCGGCGGCGACGATGAAGTGGTCGAGCACCCGAACGTCCACCAGGGCGAGGGCGTCCTTGAGCGCCCGGGTGAGCGCCTCGTCGGCCCGGCTGGGTTCGGCCACACCGGAGGGATGGTTGTGGGCGAAGATGACCCCCGCGGCGTTGTGATGCAGGGCGCGCTTGACCACCTCCCGCGGATAGACACTGGTCTCCTTGAGGGAGCCGCGGAACAGTTCCTCCAGGGCAATCACGCGGTTCTGGGCGTCGAGGAAGACCGCAGCGAACACCTCGTGCTCCAGCGGCCCCAAACGCAGGCGCAGATAGTCGCGTACGGCCTGGGGCGAGGACAGGGCATCATTCCGTTCCGCGCGTTCGGCCAGCGCCCGGCGCGCCATCTCCAGCACGGCCTGCAGCTGGGCGTATTTGGCGGGCCCCATGCCGGGAACGCCGCAGAATTGCTCCAGACTCGCACCGAACAGGCGATTGAGGCTGCCGAACCGGGCGAGCAGTTCGCGCGCCAGGTCCACCGCGCTCTTGCCACTCACGCCGGTCCGCAGGAAGATGGCGAGCAGCTCCGCATCGGAGAGGGTGTGGGCCCCCTGGCCGATGAGCCGCTCCCGCGGCCGTTCCGAAACGGGCCAGTCCGTGATCGCCATGCCTCACTCCTCGCGCTTACCCGGTAGAATGGAGCGATTATGTCCGATTTCGATGCCAAACGCATATTGCTGGGCGTGACCGGCGGCATTGCCGCCTACAAGGCCGCGGAGCTCACCCGGCTCCTGCGCCGGGCCCACATGGAAGTGCAGGTGGTGATGACCGAGGCTGCCACCCAGTTCATCACGCCGGTCACCCTCCAGGCCCTGTCGGGCAAGCCGGTCTTTACCAGCCTGTGGGATCCACGCATCGACAACGGCATGGCCCACATCGAGTTCACCCGTGATGCGGACGCCTGTCTGGTGGCGCCCGCCAGCGCCGATTTCCTGGCCAAGCTGGCCCAGGGACGCGCGGACGATCTGCTGTCCACCCTGTGTCTGGCGCGGGAGTGCCCGCTCCTGGTGGCGCCCGCCATGAACCGGCAAATGTGGGAGAACCCCGCCACCCGCCGCAATCTGGAACGGATCCGGGAAGACGGCATCCTGGTGCTGGGGCCGGCGGAAGGCGAACAGGCCTGCGGCGAATCCGGCATGGGACGCATGCTCGAGCCGGAAGAGCTGTTGGAGGATCTGGAAGCCTTCTTCCAGCCCAAGCTCCTGGCGGGCAGGCGGGTGCTGGTCACGGCGGGCCCCACCTTCGAAGCCATCGATGCGGTGCGGGGCATCACCAACCGCTCCTCCGGCAAGATGGGCTATGCGGTGGCGCGCGCCGCGCGGGAGGCCGGCGCGGCCGTCACCCTCATCACCGGCCCCACCGCCCTCAAGCCGCCCCGCGGTGCCCGGGTGATTCCGGTGGTGAGCGCCCAGGACATGCTCAACGCCGTCAACGGCGAGGTGGGTGAGGCGGACATCTTCATCAGCGTGGCGGCCGTGGCTGACTACTACGTGCTCAATCCCTCGGAGCACAAGATCAAGAAGGATGCCCACATCCTCACCCTGGAACTCGCGCCCAATCCGGACATCCTGGCCAACGTCACCAGCCGGCCCAATCCCCCCTTCTGCGTGGGCTTCGCGGCGGAAAGCGAGAATCTCTACGAATTCGCCGAGCTCAAGCGCCGGCGCAAGAATCTGCCCCTGCTGGCGGCCAACCTGGTGCAGGAGGCCGTGGGCAGCGACGAATCCCGCCTCACCCTGTTCGACGACAACGGCGTGCATGCCCTGGCTCCGGGGCCCAAACTGGAGCTCGCGCGCCAGCTCATCCGCCACATCGCCACCCTGTACGCCGCTACGCATTCCGTGCGTTGAGGGGGGCCGTCTTCCATTCCACCCGTCCTGGCGGGCGGGCATAATAGGCGCCATCCTCCCCGCGGCAACCACGACGACAGCCATACATGGACCGCATTGACCTGATGATCCTCGACCCGCGGGTGCGGGATTTGCTGCCCGCCTATGCCACCCCGGGATCGGCGGGCCTGGACCTGCGCGCGGCCATCGACGGTCCCCTCACCCTCGAGCCCGGCGATACCGAACTCATCCCCACGGGGCTTGCCATCCACATCGGCGATCCCCGCTACGCGGGGCTGATCCTGCCGCGCTCCGGACTGGGCCACAAGCATGGCATCGTCCTGGGCAATCTGGTGGGCCTGATCGATTCCGACTACCAGGGGCAGCTCTTCGTCTCCTGCTGGAACCGGGGACGGGCGGCCTTCACCCTGCAGCCCCTGGAGCGCATTGCCCAACTCGTCATCGTGCCGGTGGCCCGGGTGGGCTTCAACATCGTGGAATCCTTCGAAGCCAGCCACCGGGGTAGTGGCGGCTTCGGCAGTACCGGCCAGCACTGACGGCGCGGCGGATCTTCCCCGCCGAGCTGGCACGGAAGCTGCTTCTCGGGCTGCCAAGGAGACACCGGCAAGGGGCCGAGTCCCCGGACCCGGCACAACACACTCCGGTCCACGAACCGGAGAGGCACAAGGGAGCGGGAAGCGACATGAAGCCCTCCATCGCCCGCCTGTTTCTGGTGGGTTTTTTCGTGCTGGCGCTGGCCGCCTCGGCGGCGGGATTCCTGCTGCACGCGGCGGTGGCCCTGCATCAACACTATGCCGGCAGCCGGCCCCCCGCCTATGCCGGCGCGGTGCTTGCGGCCCAGCTGCAAAGCCTGCCCATCCGCCTGCGCGGCGAGGCGCGGGCCATCGCCCATTCCCCCCTGACGGTGCAGGCCCTGGCCCAGGGTTCGGACAGCGAACGTCAGAATCTCGTCGCCACGTTGCGCGGCCTCTACCCGGAACTCCACGAAATCCAGATCCTCACCGAAGACCAGGCGGCAGGCCGCAGCCCGATTCCCGGCAGCCTCAGCACCAGCCAGCGCAGGCTGATCGAAAGCCTGCGGCAACAGCCGGACAGCACCGATGCCATGACCGTGGATCGGCTGAACCTGCGCTTTTCCGCGCCGGTGCGCCACCCCGAGGACAACCGCCTCCTGGGCTTCGTGCTGCTCGCCCGGGATCTCGCCGACATCCAGCTCCTGTTCGCGGGCACGCCCCTCCTGGATGGCTACGCCGAGTTGCAGCAGCAGGAAGGCAACCGCTTCGACACCCTGCTCAAGCGTGGCGACGAAAGTCTCAAGAGCGTCTCCGCCCCCCGCTACACGGACATCTCGGGCACCCCGTGGCGGCTCGCCACCTGGCCGCCGCCGGGCCCCACGGGGCTGCTCGCCGATCTACGGTTGAGCTTCGTGCTGGTGTGGGTGGGCCTGATCGTGCTTCTGGGGCTGACGCTGGCCCTCATCTACTTCTACGCCAACCGGGCCCTGCAGGACGATCTCGCCGCCATCACCAAGCTCTTCTCCGACCTGGCGCACAACCGCATGCGCAAGAGCTACAACGTGCAGCTCGAGGAGGTGCAGCCGGCCTACCTCATCCTGTATCAGCTGGGCAAACTGACGGTCGGCAAGCACCTGGCCGCCGTGAACTCGGCCGGCATCGATCACCTCTCCCAGGTGCACAACCGGCGCAGCTTCGACGCCAAGCAGCGGGAAATCTTCCAGCAGGCGAAGGAGGGCTGGCCGGCGAGCCTGCTCATCCTGGACATCGACGACTTCAAGCGCTTCAACGACACCTACGGCCATGATGCCGGGGATCAGCTCATCGTCCAGTTCGGCAAGCTGCTCAAGGAACGCCTGCGCTCCAGCGATTTCGTGGCGCGCCTGGGGGGCGACGAGTTCTGCGTGATCTTCCCCAACACCCCCTTGAAGCGCGCCATGGAGCTCGCCGACCGCCTGCGCCGCAGCATGCCCGCCACCGTGGAACTGGCCCCGGGGGTGGTGCATGCGCTCTCCTGGAGCGGCGGCCTGTCGGAATTCAACCGCCACGACCAGGCAGAGAATGCGGCCCTGGCGCGCGCCGACCAGGCACTTTTGGAAGCCAAGCGCGGCGGGCGCAACCGAACGGAAACGAAGGCCGCCTGAGCCCCGTTCACGGTCCCGGCAGGGCAAGCGCGGCGCGCGGAAAGACAGCCCCTGCTCCCGACACCCTGGCCGTTGCAGGCCGAGTCCAGTCCGGCACCCGGACGTTGTCTGCGTCGGGCTGGTTTCTTCCCCGTCCTGCAGCCGGACGATGGGGCGCTCAGTGTCCCATCTGGGTGCTGGAGAACAGCAGCTCGTGGGCGCGGCGGGCGAACTCCTCCGCCTTGGCGTCGTCGATGAAGAGCTTGATGAGCTTACGGCAGGAGTCGATGGTGGCGGCCAGTTCCTGGGGGGTATCGCCGGACTCTTGGATTTTTTTCACCACCTTGGCGCTCTGGGGCCCCAGGAGGGAACGCGCCAGGGTGGCGAGCTCCGCCTTGGGATCCCCCACGCCGAGCCCGCGCCGACCGGCCTCCTCGGCGGTGGCGATGTAGCCTTCCTGGGCCAGGGTGGTGAGCGCCCCCTCCACGTCGGGCACCCCCAGGCCGCGTTCGACGATGCGGGAAACGGGCGACTTGCCGTCCACCAGGATCAGCACCCGGCGCAGGGCCTGGGCCAGGCCATGGGTGCGCCGCTGGAATTCCTCCTCGCCCTTGGCAGTGCGCACGAATACGAGTCGCGGGTCCATGGCGAACTCCATCAGGCCGACAGCTCCTCGATCACGGTGTAGATGAGCTTGATGGTGATGGCCACGTAGATGGCGCCGAAGAAGAAGATCAGCGACACCACGTAGCGCAGGGTGGTTTCCGACAGCTCACCCAGGAAGGGCATGGCCGCGTAACCGATGGCAAACAGCACCACCATGCCCGACAGCACCCGCCAGCGCTTCCCCACCACCCCGCCGGGCACCCGTGACTTCAGGCTGAACACCAGCCACAGGCAATAGAGCATGACGATGATGGCCGACGCCATGATGACTGTGATGATCTCGACATCCATGTTGGCATTTCCTCGTTGTTATTGGACTTTCGCCGCTCCTCCGGAACGACCCCCGCCCCTTGCCGGGACATGCAAGCGTAACACAAGCGACGTCCGTTTGGACCAGTGCACCGCTGCCCGGAAAGACTGTTGCAAGTTTCGGGCCAGGCCGGCGCGACTTGATTATCGAACCATCGTTCGATAGGATGCCGGCATGGCCGATGATGCCCAGTATCTCGCCAGGCTCCAGGACTTCTACGCCCGCCACCGGGTGCTGCCCGCCTATTCCACCATGGGCGAGCTTCTGGGCCTGCGGTCCAAGTCTTCCGTGGCCGCCCTGGTGGGGCGGCTGAAACAGGCCGGCTACCTGGAAACCGCCCCGGACCGGCGCCTCAAGCCCACGGCACGCTTCTTCGAGCGCCCGCGGGTGGACGGCGTGCGCGCCGGCTTGCCCCATCCCGCGGGTGAGGGAACGGCGGATGCCCTCACCCTGGATGAGTATCTCATCGAACGTCCCTCCCGCACCGTGCTCATTCCGGTCAAGGGCGATTCCATGATCGACGCCGGCATCCGCGACGGGGACATCGTCGTGGTGGAGCGCAAGCCTGCCGCGGAAGTGGGCGACATCGTGGTGGCCGTGGTGGACAACGAGTTCACTCTCAAATACCTGGACCGGGACCGCCAGGGCTTTCTCCTGCGGGCCGCCAATCCCGCCTATGCCCCCAT
Source organism: Burkholderiales bacterium (assembly GCA_037478575.1). GTDB lineage: Bacteria > Pseudomonadota > Gammaproteobacteria > Burkholderiales > Thiobacteraceae > Thiobacter. Next base: position 8,196 of record JBBFMG010000025.1, read on the forward strand.
CCGCCCGACCGGCAGCCTGGAAATCTACGGCGTGGTGGTGGGGCTGGTGCGCAAGTACCGCTGACCATCCCGCAGGGGCGAACTTTCCGGCCCGCGCCTTGACATAGTGTAAACCAGACACTAATCTTGGTGTCTTCCTGACACGAGGCAAGGCCGTGGCCCAGTTCTGCTATACCCATCCCCATCCGGCGGTGACCACCGACGTGGTGCTGTTCACCATCCGGGAGGAGACCCTCCAGGTGCTGCTCGTCCGCCGGCGCAACCCGCCCTTCGCCGGCCAGTGGGCCCTGCCCGGGGGCTTTCTCGATCCCGCCGAGGATCTCGCCGCCTGTGCCCTGCGGGAGCTCTCCGAGGAAACGGGCATCACCGATGTCTATCTGGAGCAGCTCTACACCTTCGGCCGGCCCGACCGGGATCCCCGCGAGCGGGTCATTTCCGTGGCTTACTACGGACTCGCACCCGCCGACCGGCTCGTCCTCCGCTCCGGTTCCGACGCCAGTGAGGCGGCCTGGTTTGCCTATGGTGCCCTGCCGCCGCTGGCCTTCGATCACCGGGAAATCGTGGAGAAGGCCCACGAGCGTCTGGTGGCCAAGCTGGAATATTCCACCATCGCCTTCCAGTTCCTGCCCGCCCAGTTCACCCTGAGCGAGCTGCAGGAGGTGTACGAGATCATTCGCTCGGAGCGCCTGGACAAGCGCAATTTCCGGAAATGGATCCTCGCCCGCAACCTGATCGAGGAAACCGGCGCCCAGCGTCGCAACGGCAGCCATCGTCCCGCCAAACTGTTTCGCAACAAGCACCCGGGCCGCGTCGAGATCATCCGCTAGGCCCACCCAGCCCAGGAAAGCCCATGGAACCCGCCCTTCCCTTCGCCCCCGTCCCCTCTGCCACCGATCGCGAGGCCCAGATCGAACGCATCAAGCGCATGCTGGTGGAACAGGATGCCGTACTGGTCGCCCACTACTACACGGACGGCGCGCTGCAGACCCTGGCCGACGAAACCGGGGGCTACGTGGCCGACTCCCTGGAGATGGCCCGCTTCGGCCATGCCCATCCGGCCAAAACGCTGGTGGTGGCCGGTGTGCGCTTCATGGGCGAGACGGCCAAGATCCTCAACCCGGAGAAACGGGTGCTGCTGGTGGAAAGAGAAGCCACCTGTTCCTTAGACGACGCCTGCCCGGCGGACGCCTTCAGCGCTTTCTGTGACGCCCATCCCGACCGCACCGTGGTGGTCTATGCCAACACCAGTGCGGCAGTGAAGGCGCGCGCCGACTGGGTGGTGACCTCCGCCATCGCGGTCCAGGTGGTAGAGCATCTGCACCGACAGGGCAAGAAAATTCTTTGGGCGCCCGACAAGCACCTGGGCAGCTATGTCCAGCGCGTCACCGGGGCCGACATGCTGCTCTGGGATGGCAGCTGCGTGGTGCACGAGCGCTTCAAGGCGGACCTGCTCGCCGACATGAAGCGGCGCCACCCGGCGGCGGCTGTGCTGGTGCATCCGGAATCCCCGGCCGGCGTGGTGGGACTCGCCGACGTGGTGGGCTCCACCACCACCCTCATCCGGGCCGCGCGGGAGCTGCCCAACTCCGAGTTCATCGTCGCCACCGACAACGGCATTTTCCACAAGATGCGCGAGGCCGCGCCAGGCAAGACCTTCATCGAGGCCCCCAGCGGCGGCGCAGGCGCCACCTGTGTGAGCTGCGCCCACTGCCCGTGGATGGCCATGAACAGCCTGGACGCGCTGGAACGGGTGCTGGCCACCGGCCGCAACGAGGTGGTGATCGACGAGGCCGTGCGGCGCCGGGCCGTGGTCTCCATCCAGCGCATGCTGGACTTCGCCGCCACCCAGGCGCGCACCTGACCCCCCAGGCCGTGGAAAATGCAGCCGGGGATGGCTTACCCCGGCAGTATGCCCCCGTCAGGCATCAAGTCCCGGGCGTCCCGGCCGATAAGTTGGCAAAGGGCAGCCTGCCCCACGACCGGGACGTCGAGTGCCATGCAATTCCTGAGCCTTCTGCGGGAGCGTCTGCTGCGCCGGACGACCGCTCCTGCGCCCACCGGAGAGACCGCGTCAGTCGCCGCAGACGAACCACCCGCCGACAGTCCGCCCCCAGCGGGGGAGGCCCTGCCGGACCGTCCGCCCCCTGGGGACGAGGCGTCCCGGGCTCACGGGTTTCTGCGTTCCAGGACACTGTGGCTCGCCGTGGGCGGCATTGCCCTTGCCGGTGCCGGGGCGCTCGCCTCGGCCCTCGTGATGCAGGGCCGCAACGCCCAGGCACTTCATGAGCTGCAGGCGCGGCAGGCGGCGCTGGAAAGGGAAAACCAGGCCCTGCGCAACCTGCCCCGCATCATTGCCGCGCCCCAGGTCGCCCCCGCCGCCCAAGTGAGCCCGCCTGGGCGGGCTACCCCGGAGGGGGCAAACCCTGTGCCTTCCACCCCGACTGCAGGGCCGGCGCCGGCAGTCCGGGCCCCCGTCAGTGGCGAATGTGTGGTGGCCACCGATGACGATTTGCACGCCACCGTGCGCGACTGCATCGAGCGCTTCAACCGTGCCAGCGCGCGGGCACAACGCCTGCCGCCCAGATGACCGCCTGCCAACCGTTGCGCCCAACCCCCAGGACACCCCATGAGCGATCAGATCTTCCTCGCGCGCCAGCCCATTCTCGACCGGGAGCAGAACCTGTTCGCCTATGAACTGCTGTTCCGCAAAAGCGACGCCGGCCGTGCCGAGGTGACCAGCGATCTGGCGGCCACCGCCCAGGTGGTCACCCACCTGTTCAGCGAGATGGGTGTGCAGGCGGTCCTGGGTCAGGCCCTGGGCTTCGTCAACGTGAGCCGCGACATGCTGCTGTCGGACATGATCGAGCTTCTGCCCGCGCAGCAGATGGTGCTGGAAATCCTGGAGACGGTGACGGTGGATGCCCAGGTGATCGACCGGTGCGTCAGCCTCAAGAAGCAGGGATTCACCCTGGCGCTGGACGACTTCGCCGGCATGCGTGAGGACTACCAGGCGCTGCTGCCCCTGGTGGACGTCGTCAAGGTGGACGTCATGGCCCTGGACGAGGCAGGCCTGCGCGAGGCAGTGGCGCGCCTCAAATCCTGGCCGGCCAAGCTGCTGGCGGAAAAGATCGACAGCCGGGAACAGTTCGACACCTGCCGCGAGCTGGGCTTCCACTATTTCCAGGGCTATTTCTTCGCCAAGCCCATGGTGCTTGCCAGCAAGCGTGCCGACCCCTCCCAGCTCACCCTGCTCAAGCTGCTGGGCCTGGTGCTGGAGGATGCGGAAACGGCGGAGCTGGAGGCCGCTTTCAAGCAGGATGCCAAGCTCACCTACAACCTGCTGCGCCTGACCAACTCCGTGGCCTGCGGCGCCAACCAGCGCATCCGCACCCTGGGGCAGGCCATCGTGGTGCTCGGCCGGCGCCAGCTCATGCGCTGGCTGCAGTTGCTTTTGTTCGCCCTGGAACCTGGCACCGGCGCCTATCCCCCGCCCCTCATGCGCCTGGCCGCCGCCCGGGGCAAGACCATGGAAATCCTCGCCCGCATCACGGCAGCCAAGGACCGGCTGCTCCAGGACCAGGCCTACATGACCGGCATCTTTTCCCTGCTGGATGCCCTGCTGGGGCAGCCCCTTCAAGAGTTGGCGCAGGCGCTGCGGCTGTCGGATGACATCCGCTGCGCCCTGCTCCAGCGCCGGGGCCGCCTGGGACGCCTGCTCGCCCTGTGCGAGGCCCTGGAGCGGGCCGATTTCGACCAGGCTTCGGCCCTGCTCCGGGAACTGCCCGAGCTGCATCCCAACGACCTCATTGAGGCCCAGCTCGCCGCCGCGCGCTGGGTGGACAGCCTGGCGGAAAGCGGCGGCTGATCAGCCCGGCTGACCATCGATACGCGGACGCACCAGCATGGGCGCATAGACCGCCAGGAACAGGGCGAAGGCCGCCACCCACAATCCCATCGCCAGACCCAGCCACACGCCATACGCCGCGGGCCACATTAGCGGCGCCCCCACCCGTGCCACGAAAGCCGCCGCCATCAGCGCAAACACGGCAGTCACCGCCCGGGGCGGTGTCTGCACACTGCGCCCCGTGTGCCCCAGGGTCACCCGCGCCATCATGCCCACGGTCATGAGTCCAATGCCGCCCGCGGCGAAGGCATGCACCGCAAGGTAGGGCGACACCCCCGCCCAGACGGAAAGCCCCTTGAGCAGAAAACCCAGCACTGCCGTCGCATAGCCCAGATAGAGCACCCACAGGAGCGGCTTGCGCCAGATGCCGGAGGTATGCCAGTCATACAGGCGCACGGCATGCACGGCTAGGAGGGCCAGGGCGAGCAGCGCCACGGCCGCGGGGACCGCCAGGAACGAATCGGCCACCCAGAAGGCCAGCATCAGCACGAGGCTTGAGCGGTCCACCCAGACCCGGTTGCGCAGGCTGACCGGATAACCCACGCCCCGTTCGATGAAGAAGGGCAGCACCCGCCGCGCCATGACGAAGATCAGGGACAGAATCAGGTAGAGCCCGGAATAGAGGCCCCAGCGCACCCCGGCGTCGAGCCAGCCCAGGGCGCCGGCGTAGAACGCGCCATTGGCAAGGACCAGCAGTCCCACCTTGGCCACGATACCAAACTGCGGCCATTGGCCGGCACGCGCCAGGGGACGGGCAATGGCCATCACTAGGGCGAGGCCGAAAGCGAGATCCAGCAGCGCGGCGGCGGCCAGGGCGTGGGGGACCACGGCCATCACCAGCCGCGCCGCGAGCCAGGCCCCTGCCAGGCCCGCGAGCGGCAGACCCCGGGGCGTGGGCAGTTGGGTCCAGTTGCGCACCGCGGTGAGCAGGAAGCCCGCCACCACGGCCATGGCATAGCCGAACACCATCTCGTGGCCGTGCCAGGCCATGGGCGCCACGGGCAGCCTTGCCGGCAGCGGCCAACCATGAATCTGGGTGCCCGCCCACACCAGGATGGACAGGGGCGCAAACGCGGCCGCCAACAGGAAGAAGGGACGAAAGCCCAGATTGAACAGGGCGAAGGGATGGGGACGCGCCCCGGGGCTCGTGATTTGGACGACACTCATGGTCTGGATTTTCCAGGGTGAAGGTCGGCTATTCCTTGAGACGCGTCAAGGGGGCCGAATCGTTGGGGCGAGGCGGCCGCAGCCATTTTCACGGGCAGGGGCGGCAGCGTATGGGTGAGGGCCGCGGCAATGCACTCGCCCGCCAGGGCGGCGGTGAGCAAGCCGCGTGTGCCGTGGGCGAGGCTCACCAGCAGGCCCGGCGCGACCTCGCCAATGATGGGCATCGCGCCAGGCGCCGAGCAGCGTATCGCCGCGCGTCCGCCGACGACGCTGGCGGCCCCGCCGCCGAGGGTCTGGTAAACCCCGGGGAACTGGGCCGCAAGGCGGGCGAGATTCTCCTCGTGCTCCGGCAGGCGCACATCGGTGCCGGCGTCGTCGAAGCGGGTAGTGGCACCCAGCACGTGCCGATCGCCGCGCGCCGGCGTGAGATACACCTCGCCACACAACACACACGCTTGCCGTCGGCTTGCGGGTGTGGCGGCAAGCTCCGTGATCTGACCCCGCACCGGCTGCAGGGGCAGATGGGCGAGGGGCGCGAAACCCCGCGCGGCATGGCCGTTGGCCACCACCAGGGCCTGGGCCTCGAACACCCGCCCGGGGGTGGCCACGCGCCAGCCTCCCGCGGCCGGCGCCAGCGCCGTCACCGGCCGGCCAAGCTGCAGGGACAGCCCCTGGGCGAACGCTGCACACAGTGCCGCGGGCGCCACCCAGCCGCCCTGGGGAAACCACAGGCCATTCACCGCCAGGGGCACACCGGCCCGCTCCCGGGCCTCGTCGGCCGTCACCGGGCGGCACAGATGCGCCGGCCAGGTAAGGCCGGCGAGGCGTTCGATGCGCCGTGCCTCCTCCGGCGTGACCGCGAGCTGCAGCAGGCCGCATTCCGCCCGCTGCTCGCCGTCCACCGGCAACACCTCGTCCAGGCTGGCCAGGGCATGGCCCCAGGCCGCGAGCAGCAGACGCTGCAGCGGCCCCATGCCTGCCGCCAGGCGCAGGTGCAACATGCCCAGCGGGTTGCCGGAGGCGCCGGCCGCCAGCACCGGCGCGGCTTCCACGAGTTCCACGGCCAGTCCCCGGCGCGCCAGGGCCCAGCCCGCGGCAGTGCCGGCGAGGCCGCCACCAATCACCACCACCTTCCGGACAGTCGATGCCAACGGCTGCCAGGGGCCGGGCTTGGCGCCCCGCAACATGTCCCGCTTGCGCCCGAAACCCCGGCATTTTTCCACCCGGAAGCCGGCCGCCACCAGATTGCGCCGCACCCAGCCGGCGGCGGTGTAGGTGGCGAAACTGGCCCCGGCACGGCTGGCGCGGCCCAGCTCGCCACACACCGTGGCGCTCCACATGTCCGGATTCTTCGCCGGCGCGAAGCCATCGAGAAACCAGGCATCCACGCAGGCCGCCGGCAGGCCCTTGAGGGCCGTGGCCACGTCTTCCCAGGCCAGGGTGAGGCGCACGCGGCCGCCGGCGAAATGCCAGCGGTTCCAGCCGGGCACGCGCCGCCGCCAGCGGGCCTTAAGCGGCTTGGCAAAGGGCTCGAGCAGGGGCCAGCAGGCCGTCACC
>JBBFMG010000026.1:0-14749 GCA_037478575.1 Burkholderiales bacterium
CCGCCCAGGCCGATCAGGAGCCCCGGCCCGCCCAACTGGATGAGCAGCGCACCCGGCGCCACCTCGCGCTTGTGCACGTGTGCCGCGGAAATGTTGCCGATGCCGCCGGCCAGCATGATGGGCTTGTGATAGCCCCGCATCTCCCCCGCCACCTGCTGTTCGAAGGTGCGGAAATAGCCCGCCAGATTGGGACGGCCGAACTCGTTGTTGAAAGCCGCCGCACCGATGGGACCCTCCAGCATGATGGACAGCGCCGAGGCAATGCGCGCGGGCCGGCCGTAGGGATTCGCTTCCCACGGCTGCTCGAAGCCGGGAATGACCAGGTTGGACACGGAAAAGCCGGTGAGCCCCGCCTTGGGTTTGGAGCCGGTGCCCGTGGCGCCCTCGTCGCGAATCTCGCCCCCGGCGCCCGTGGCTGCACCCGGGAACGGCGAGATCGCGGTGGGATGGTTGTGGGTCTCCACCTTCATCAGAATGTGGGTGAGATCCGTGTGGAAGTCGTAGCGACCCGTGACCGGATCCGGATAGAAGCGTGCCACCGTGGCGCCCTGCATCACGGCCGCGTTGTCGGAATAGGCCACCACCGTGCCCCCCGGATGCTGTTCGTGGGTGTGGCGGATCATGGCAAACAGGCTTCTTTCCTGGCGGCGGCCGTCGATGATCCATTCCGCGTTGAAGATCTTGTGCCGGCAATGCTCGGAGTTCGCCTGGGCGAACATCATGAGTTCCACGTCGGTGGGATTGCGCCCAAGCCGCGTGAAGTTCTCCACCAGGTAATCGATTTCGTCCGGCGACAAGGCAAGCCCCATGTCCCGGTTCGCCGCCACCAGCGCCTCGCGCCCACCCCCCAGGATGTCCACGGTGGCGAGGGGCCGGGGGCTGTGGTGGGCAAACAGCTCATTCACCCGGTCCAGCTCGGTGAGCACGGTTTCGGTCATGCGGTCGTGGATCAGGGGAAACAGCGCACGCCGCTCCTCCGCCTCGAGCGGCGCCCAGCCCGCCTTGCGGAAATACCAGGCCACACCGCGCTCGATGCGCTCCACCGCGCCGAGTCCGCAATGGCGGGCAATGTCCGTGGCCTTGGAAGACCAGGGGGAAATCGTGCCGATGCGCGGCACCACGAGGAACAGGTCCCCCCGCGCATCCCCCGCCTCGGCGGCCGGACCATAGGTGAGCAGGCGTTCCAGCCGGCTGCGTTCCTCCGGCGTCAGGGGCCGGCTCACCGCGGCGAAGTGCCAGAACTCGGCATGGACCGCGGTGACCGAGGGCACCGTGGCGGCGAGGCTTTGCTTGAGCTTGTCGAGACGAAAAGGGGAGAGGGCGCTGCGTCCACGCAGCTGGATGATCTGGGACATGTTCCGGATTTCGCAGGGGAAACCGGAATTTTACCCGAAACGGTCAGGCGCCGGGCGCGCGCCGGCAGTCACTGTGTCCTGCCGAGCTTCTCTTGCCAGCGCGCCACGCAGTCCAGACCGCAGAAATACTGGACGTAGTCCGGTCCTTCCGCGGTGAGCGCCACGTCCACCGGAATCTCGGCCAGACAGGTGGCGCAGGACACGATCTCGCAGGCGTCCGTCTGGTCGCAGTTGACGATGGGCGCGCCCGCCGGGTTCACTTTTTCGCTTGCCATAATCGCCTCCTTGCGCAGGCGGGGGTTTGCGTCCCCGTGCTATATTGCGGCAGCCCGCCGCAAAACCTTAGACCGCACGAATTGCCGAATGTCCCCGCCCCTGCCCATTTATCCCACCGCCGGTATCCGTGAAATCGAGCGCGGCATCGTGCTGTCCCCGGACCAGCCCCCGCTCATGGAGCGCGCGGGTCTGGCCGCCGCCGAACTGGCCCGGGCCCTCGCGGCGGACGGACGTCCCATCCTCATCCTGGCCGGTCCCGGCAACAACGGTGGCGATGCCCTGGTGGCGGCACGCTGGCTCAAGCAGTGGTTCTACCGGGTGGAGGTGGCGTTCTGCGCGGACGAGGCCCGGCTGCCGCCAGACGCCGCGGCAGCCCTCGCCGCCTGGCGCGCAGCGGGGGGCACCTGTCGGCCGGATCTGCCCGACGACCGGGACTGGGGACTTGTCATCGACGGGCTGTTCGGCATTGGCCTGACCCGCCCGCTGGAAGCCCCCTATTCCGACTGGGTGCAGCGCGTGAACGCCCTGGGTGCGCCCATCCTGGCGCTGGACGTGCCCAGCGGCCTGGACGCGGACAGCGGCTGCGTGCGGGGTCCGACCATCCGCGCCCGGCACACGGTCACCTTCCTTGCCCTCAAGCCGGGGCTGCTCACCGGGGACGGTCCCGATCATTGCGGCGAGCTCCACTTGCGCACCCTGGACGTGCAGGCCCCCATGTACCACCCGGCATCGGGTTGGCTGCTGGATGCCGCCCTGGTGCGGGGACTGTTGCCGCCGCGTCCCCTCAACAGCCACAAGGGTCTGTTTGGCTCGGTGGGCATCCTGGGTGGCGCGTCCGGCATGACCGGCGCGGCTTTGCTTGCAGGACGCGCGGCCCTGCATGCCGGCGCCGGTCGCGTCTATCTGGGGCTTCTCACCGACTCTGCGCCGGGAGTGGACCCGCTGCAGCCGGAACTGATGCTGCGTCCGGCTGCCCACCTGCTGGATGCGCCCCATCTCTCCGTCCTGGTGGCGGGCCCGGGACTGGGGCGCTCGCCGGCGGCCGGCGCCTACCTGGAACAGGTGCTGGCAAGCGACAGGCCGGTGGTGCTGGACGCGGATGCGCTCAACCTCATCGCCGCCAGCGCCCCGCTGCAGGAACTGACGGCCCAGCGCAGGGCGCCCACCCTGATGACCCCCCACCCGGCGGAAGCGGCGCGCCTGATCGGCGCCGGTCTCGCCGATGTGCTATGCCAGCGGGTGGACGTCGCCAGCCTGATCGCGGCGCGCTTCAATGCCTTCGTGGCCCTCAAGGGCGTCGGCACAGTATGCGCCATGCCCAACGCCACCTGGTTCATCAACACCAGCGGCAATCCGGGGCTTGCCAGCGCCGGCACCGGCGACGTGCTGGCGGGCCTCACGGGGGCCCTGCTGGGCCAGGGACTCGCACCCCGCGACGCCCTGCTGCTGGCCGTGCACCTGCACGGCGCTGCCGCAGACCGGCTGCAGGAACGGGGCATCGGACCGGTGGGCATGACCGCCACCGAGCTGATTGGTGCGGCGCGTGAGCTGCTCAACGAATGGGTGTACGGCGTCAGCCGATGATGAGGCGGGCGCCGATGAGGAGGGTCACCCCCTCGAAGGCACGCTTGATCCAGACATTGCCCTTCTTCAGGGCGAAATGGGCGCCGGCATAGCCGCCGAGCAGCGAGCCGGCCAGCAGGGCCGGCATCCAGTCCCAGGCGATGCGCCCAATCCAGCCCAGCACCAGGGCGCCGGTCCCGTTCCAGAACACCCCACACAGCACCAGGGTGTAGGCCACCGCCCGCCTGTAGTCCAAACCAAACCAGCGCACCAGCCACAGAGTGAGGAAGAGCCCGGTGCCGGAGGTGATGGAACCGTTCAGGAAGCCGATGCCAAACAGCCCGAGCAGGCCCGCCGCCAGCGCCCGCCCTTCCCGGTTGCGCGGCGCATGCTCCAGCCCCAGCCGGGGTTTGAGCGCGGAATACAGGCCCAGGCCCATGGTCAGCACACCCAGCGCCACCGTGGCCCAGCGTTCCGGCACACGCAGGATGGTGTTGGCCCCCAGCACCACCCCCGGCAAGCCGGCCCCAAGGATGAGCAGGGAGAAGCGCCGCTCCAGGGTGCTCTCCCGCAGATGACGCAGGGTCGCCCCCAGCCCCAGGGCGACGCTGGCCACCTTGTGGGTGGCCAGCGCCACCCCGAAGGGCAGCCCCAGGAAGATCAGCATGGGAAACTGGATCAGCCCCGCCCCGCCGCCGGACAGGGCGGAAAACCAGTTGGCGACGAAGGAGGCGACGAAGAGGACGAAATGGCCGAAAAGATCCATCGGCCCGTCAGCCGTTTCGGCCGGTGACCCCGTGCCGGGCCGGCAGCATGGCGTAGAACAGGCTCAGCCCCTCCTCGCCGATCCTTTCCAGAAGACGCTGCGCCGCCTCCTCCGAGGTGACGAAGCCCACCTCCACCGGGACATCGCCCGCCAGCTCGAAGAAGCTCTCCTCGTGCATCACGCCATGGCGCCCGTAGCCCGCCATGGCGCGAAAGGCGGACCCGCCGGGAATGCCCAGGGCGTGGGCCTGTTCCAGCAGCCACTCGTAGAGCAGCCGGCCGCGGTGGCGCTGGTTTTCTTCGGTGTAGATCTTCAGAAACACATCGGCCATGGGATCACCCCCTGATCAGTTTGAAGGTCCAGATCCCCAGCGCCGTGAGGCTCAGGGAACCCAGCAGGTGGACGGCGGCCGTGGCGAACGCCCAGGCGAACTGCTCCCGCAGCATGAGGGTCACCACCTCGGCGGAAAACGTGGAAAACGTGGTGAGCGCCCCCAGAAAGCCCGTCACGGCGAACAGCCGCCACTCCGGCGCCAGTCCCGCGTGGTGGCCGAAAAAGGCCACCGCCAGGCCGATGAGATAACCGCCCAGGAGATTGGCCGCGAGCGTGCCGAAGGGCAGCGTCGGAAACACCGGGTTGAGCCACAGCCCCAGGCCCCAGCGCAGCCAGGCGCCCAGCACGGCCCCCGCTGCCACCGACAGCAGCGCATACACATTCATGGATCCTCTCCCGAAAAACCCAAGGATAACCCGTCCCTCAACGAATCAGGGCGAGCCAGCCCGCCAGGGCCAGCAGGGTCGCCCCCAGCACGGGCAGCGTGAGCCGCACCCCCAGCCGCAGATATTCCAGCCAGCCGATGCGCATACCGCGCTGGGCCAGCACATGCAGCCAGAGCAGCGTGGCAAGGCTGCCGATGGGCGTCATCTTGGGGCCGATATTGCAGCCCACCACGTTGGCGTAAATCATGGCCTCGCGCAGCAGGGACGGCAGCGCCGCATCGTGGATTGCGAGACTGCCCACCAGCACCGCCGGGAGGTTGTTCATGACCGCCGAGAGGAAGCCGAACAGCAGGCCGCTGCCCAGGGTGGCGAGCAACAGGCCGTGGGAAGCCAGCGCTTCCAGCGCCTGCGTGAGCAGGAGGGTCAACCCGGCATTGCGCAGACCGAACACGACGAGATACATGCCCAGGGAGAAAATCACTACCTGCCACGGTGCCTCCCGCACCAGTGTCCAGAGGGGAATCACCGCCTTCGGTTGGCGCCGCAGGAAATGCTCGCGGCCCGCGGCCAGCAGCAGTAGGAGTGCGCCGGTGCCGGTGATGGCGGCCGTGGGCAGCCCCAGGGCATGGGCGGCCAGATAGCCCGTTAGCACGCCCGGCAGAACCAGCCAGCCGGTGCGGAAGACCACGGCATCCCGAATGGCCGCGGCCGGTTCGCCCAGCGTACCGGCATCGAAGCGTGCCGGCACGTCACGCCGGAACACCACCCACAGCACGACGAGGCTCGCCGCCAGCGCCGCCAAGTTCACCACGACCATCACTGCGGCATAGTCGAGGAAACTCAGCCCGAAATAGTTGGCGACGATGATGTTGGTGAGATTGGAAACCTTGAGAGGCAGGCTCGCCGTATCCGCCACGAAGCCGGTGGCCAGCACGAAGGCCAGCATCGCCTGCGGCGTGAAACGCAGCGCATGCAGCATCTCCAGCACCAGCGGCGTGAGGATGAGGATGGCCCCGTCATTGGCAAGCAACGCCGCCACCGCCGCGGTGAGCAGGGCGAGCAGCAGAAACAGCCAGGGTCCCCGTCCCCCCGCCCAGCGTCCCACGGTGAGAGCGGCCCATTCGAAGAATCCCGCCCCATCCAGCACGAGGGAAATCAGGATCAGGCCCACCAGCGTGAAAGTGGCGTCCCAGACGATGCCCCATACCACCGGCACGTCCGCCGGATGCACCACGCCCAGGGCGAGGGCGACCAGCGCACCGCCCACGGCGGTCCAGCCGATGGGCAGACCGCGCGGCTGCCAGATCACCAGCACCAGGGTGATGAGGAACAGCGTCAAGGGGAGCGTCATCGGTAAGGTTTCCAAGAGGGTCGAGGGTGCGCGACCAAGGCGCGCGCCACTCTACCGGAGGCAAAGTCGGCCAACAAGGCGGACAGCGAAAGGGAATGCCGTTTTCGTCGGCCATGGCAGCAGCACCGCGCTTGACATCATTTCAATGTTTGTTGTATCATCGAAACGTGAACAACGAGACCGCCATTCCCATCCTGGAATCCCTCGCCTCGGCCCCGAGGCTCAACATCTACCGGCTGCTGGTGCGCTACGGCAGTCAGGGGCTGGTGGCGGGCGAGATCGCCGGTATGCTGGGCCTGGCGCCCAGCAATCTCTCGTTCCATCTCAAGGCATTGGCCCAGGCAGGGCTGGTGACGCCCGTGCAAGAGGGCCGCTTCGTGCGCTACCGCGCCAACATTCCCCTCATGCTGGAGCTGATCGCCTACCTCACCGAGGAATGTTGCGCCCACCAGCCCGGCGAATGCGCCAGCCTGCGCGCCGCGTCGTCCTGCCCGCCCTCGGTCTTGCCTCCCCTTGCCCGTCCACGGGCCAAACGCAAATCCGGAGTCAAAGCATGAAACGCCTGTTCCTGCTCTTTGCGGCCCTGCTCGCTTTCGCCCAGGCTGCCTTCGCCGACCGTTCCTTCCTGGTGGATGCGGACTGGCTCGCCAGCCAGATGAAAAATCCCAAGCTGGTGGTGCTGGAGGTACGCTACCACCCCCATCGTCACTTCACCGTCGGTCACATTCCGGGCGCGGTGCAGGTGCAGCGCTTCAAGGATCTGGGCGACAACGACGGCCGTTCCATCATGCTGTTTCCCAGCCGGGAGAAATTCCAGGCCACGCTGCGCCGCTGGGGCATCGACGACGACTCGCTCATCGTGCTCTACGACGATTCCCGCACGGCCCTCACCGCGCGGCTTTATTTCCTCCTTGCGCTTTATGGCTACGACATGAGCCGGGTCAAGATCCTCGATGGCGGCACGGTGGAATGGACGGCCTTCAACGAACTCACCCGCACGCCGACGCCGCCGCGCAGGCCCGGCAAGGTCACCCTCAAGCCCGCCGACCGGCGCCTGTTCGTGGAATGGCCGGAGGTCTATGACCAAGTGGTGTCGCGGCGGGACCCCAATATCGTGCTGGTGGATGCGCGCCCCCATGACATGTACACGGGCAAGGTGGTGCGCCACGCCGTGCAGGCCGGCCACATCCCGGGTGCCATCAACGTGGTGAGCCTGGACGGCACCGACGCCCAAACCCAGAAGTGGCTGCCCGAGAATCAGCTCGCGGCCCTCTACAAGGACGTGCCCCGCGACAAGACCGTCTATCTCTACTGCCATGACGGTTTCCGCATGAGCCTGGCCTGGCTGCAACTCAAATCCCTGGGCTATCGGGACGTGCGTGTGCTCAATGGCGGCTGGAGCATCTGGGACCGTGCCATGACCTTGCCCGTGGTGGAGGGCGAGGCGCCCTACGATGCCGATTTCGAGCTGTGATGTCGGTACCCTCTCCCTTGATGGGAGAGGGCTGGAACGATCGAGCCGCTGCCCTTGCACCCAGCGCCTCTGCCACAAGCCGAGAGGAAGCGCCGCAAGGCACTCTTCGACCAGTCAAACACGGAGTCGGCATGAACACTGCTGAAACCACCGTGGCCAAAGCGCTGCGGGCCATGGGTCTTGGCGCCTGGATCGCCGCCGTCGTGGTTGCGGCGGCGCTCTGGCTGCTGGCCTATGCCCACCTGACCGAGTTCGCCGATTTCGTGGTTGGCGCCCTCGGGCTCTCCCGCAGCACCCATCTCGGCGAGGCGGTGCATTTCTTTTTCTACGACACGCCCAAGGTGCTGCTGCTGCTGGTCGGCATCGTGTTCCTGATGGGTATCGTCCAGACTTTCTTCGCACCGGAACGAACGCGCGCCCTGCTGTCCGGCAGAAAACTCGGCATGGGCAACGTGCTCGCCGCCAGTCTGGGTATCGTCACCCCCTTTTGCTCCTGTTCCGCCGTGCCGCTCTTCATTGGCTTTCTCTCCGCCGGCGTGCCGCTGGGGGTGACCTTTTCCTTCCTGATTTCCGCGCCCATGGTGAATGAGGTGGCGCTGGCCCTGCTGTTCGGCCTGTTCGGCTGGAAGGTGGCGGCGCTGTATCTGGGCCTTGGCCTCACGGTGGCCATCGTCGCCGGTCTCATCATTGGCCGGCTCAACATGGAACGCCACCTGCAGGACTGGGTGCGCGCCATCCACATGGGTGAAGCCACCGCCGTCAGCGGTGAAACACTCGACTGGACGGCCCGTTTCCGCGCCGGGCTAAATCACGTGAAGGAAATCGTCGGCAAGGTCTGGCCCTACATCCTCGTCGGCATCGCCGTCGGCGCCGGCATCCACGGCTATGTGCCGGAGGACTTCATGGCCTCCATCATGGGCAGGGATGCGCCCTGGTGGGCGATGCCCGCGGCGGTGGCCATCGGCGTGCCCATGTACACCAACGCGGCCGGCATCCTGCCGGTGGTGGAAGCCCTGATCGGCAAGGGCGCGGCCCTCGGCACGACGCTGGCCTTCATGATGAGCGTCATCGCCCTGTCGCTGCCGGAAGTGCTCATCCTGCGCAAAGTGCTCGAGCTGCCCCTCATCCTCACCTTCGTGGGAGTGGTGTCGGCCGGCATCCTGCTGGTGGGCTACGTGTTCAACGCCGTTCTGTAAAGGAGTTCCCATGAGCGAAGTGACCCTGCATCCTTCCATCGTCGCCCTGGTGTCGCTCGCGGCCAACATCGCCGCCAACCATCCGAAACAGGGCCTGTGCCAGGTGGACAAGCTCAAGTCTTACGGCGTGGCCAAGGAGCAGATCGACCTGGTGATCGAGATCGCACGTCATATCCGCGACGAGGCGGCGCAGATGCTCGACGCCCGTTTCGACGAAGCCTATGCCGGCACCGCGCCGGCGGCGCCCGAGCCCGCGGCCACCTGCTGCACGCCCACCCAATCCGGCGCATCCTGCTGCTGAATCAAGGAGACCTTCCAATGATGAACATCAAGGTACTGGGTACCGGCTGTGCCAACTGCAAGACCACCCTCAAGCTGATCGAGGACGCCGCCCGCGCCAAGGGGGTGGCCGTGCAACTGGAGAAGGTGGAAGACATCGCCGAGATCATGAAATACGGTGTGATGACCACCCCGGGTGTCGTCATCGACGGCAAGGTGGTGCATGCAGGCGGCATTCCCTCCAAGGAAAAGATCGACGCCTGGCTAACGGGCAACGCCACGGCTGCCGCAACCGGTGCCACCGGCGGCTGCTGCAGCGGCGGCAAGTGTGGGTGACAGACCATTGAGCCGGGCTGGGGCTGGCGCTGGATCTGGATATCCGCAAGGATGCCGAGGCGCTGGGCATCGCCCCTGAACGCACGCCCGTGGTATTGTGGAACGGAGAGGTGGTGCTGGAAGGATTGCCGCGCACGGAACACATCGAGGAGTGGCTGCGCGAATTTTTCCAGGCTGCGGCATGCGGCTTGCGACGGCCCTAGCCAAATCCCGGCTCCGCCATGTTATGCTGCATGGCATCACACTGCTGCCGGTGGAGCTTCGCCATGTTCCCCGATCCTGCATGCCCCAGGCCATCCCTTACCTCCCGGAGACGCAACGCGTGAGCGACCACTCCGAACCCGTCACCCTGCAGCGGGCCCGTCTGGAAGGCGCCCTGGACGCCCTTGCCGAGTTGCACGAGGAGCTCACCCTGCGCTGTGACGAGGCGCAGAGCGAAGCGGCCCGGGATGCCTATGACGAAGTGCTCACCGTGGTGGAAGCCCGGCAGGCCGAAAATCGCCGCCGGCACGATGCCCTTCCGCCGGTGACGGGCCGTCATGCGAGTTTCATCTTCCTCCTGGACGAGACGGGTGAAGTCCATCCCCTGCCTCACACCCTGTATCTCGCCCTGGTCCGGCGGGTGGCGACTGCACCGGAATTCGCGGGGAAAATGCTGCGCGTGGCGGAATGGTACGTGCGCCTGAAGCATGACGAGCCGGAGGCGGTGGTCAACGAGCACTATGGTTTCCTTGCCTTCGACCAGGAGGGGCGCCTCGACCGGGAACGCAGCCGCCCCGAGGCGGAAGAGGCGCTGCCCTCGCGGGAAGAGCGTGCCCGCATCGAGACCGTGCTGTTTGCATCCAGCGGGGAGCAATGAACATGGTCATGGAACACGGTTTCCACCCTTTCCACGAGCTGTTCGAACAACTGGGGCTGCCCAGCGATCCGGACTCCATCCGCCAGTTCATCGCTCGCCATGCGCCCCTGCCCCATGACGTGCCCCTGCCAGAGGCACCCTTCTGGACGCCCGCCCAGGCCGCCTTTCTGCGGGAAGCCATTGAGGCGGACAGCGACTGGGCCGAGGTGGTGGACGAACTCAATGCCGCCCTGCGGGAGCCCACCTCAGGCGGCCCTTGAAAGACCGGCTGCCCGCCCCTATTCCTACCAAACTCGCGTTCTCCTTCCATCCGAAAGAAAGGTCCCATCATGGCAACCGAAGAACTCAATGCCCAGGAAAAACTCGTCGCCGACATGAAAGCCGTCATCAGCGACGCGGAAGAAGTGCTGAAAGCCACCGCCGACCAGACCGGCGAGAAGATCGCCTCCCTGCGCGCCCGCGTGCAGGAACGTCTGCAGGCGGCGCGGGCGCGTCTGGCCGCCGCCGAAGCCGTGCTGGTGGAAAAGACCCGGGCGGCGGCCCGTGCCACCGATGCCTACGTCCATGAAAATCCCTGGAAGGCGGTGGGCATCGCCGCAGGTATCGGCTTCCTGGTGGGCTTCATCCTCGGTCGTCGCTGATCGTCCATGCCGGGCACGACCGGAGGTGAAGGCCTCTTCGCCTCCCTGAAGACCTTGGCGGCCACCCTGGTCGCCATGGGCAAGACCCGTCTCGAGCTCCTCTCCACGGAGATCGCCGTGGAGAAGGCGCGCTTGCTGCGCCAGCTGGTGCTGGTGCAGCTCGCCATGTTTTTCCTGATGGTGGCCATCGTATTCGGCGCCGGCCTGCTGGTGGTGCTGTTCGAGGCCCAGCGCGCCATCATCCTCGCCCTTCTCGGGCTCGTCTTTTTGGCGGCGGCCGGCCTGTGTGGCTGGCTTCTCGCGCGTACCACCCGGGACGCTGCCGTGCCGCTGGCCGACACCCTGGCTGAACTCGAGGAGGATCTCGCCCGGCTCAGGGCTGCCAGCCACGACGGGCAGTCGCCCCATGGTCAGTCGCAAGGAAGCTGAACTCCTCGCGCGCCGCGCCATGCTGCGGGAACGCATCCGCGCCCAGCGGCAGGCCCTGGCGCAGGCGGCACAGCCTCTGGCCGCAGCCTGTGCCCGTGTGGACGCGGTGCATGCGTGGAGCGTCGGGGTTTTCCGTCAGGCTCGGGAGCTCGCCGCACACCATCCCCTGGCAATTGGAGGCGTCATCGCCCTGCTGGCGGCGCTGTGGCCCCGGCGCGTGTGGCGCTGGGGGGCCCGCCTGTTCTGGATGTGGCGCGCCAGCCGTCCGCTGTTTGCGCTGCTGGCTCCCTTCCTGCGGAAAACGCCAGGCACGTAGTCTTTCTGTGCTATAAGAAAAGGCGAGGCCGCCTCAGGCTGTTTCGTGATGGGTCAAACTACACAAGGAGTTCACCATGAGAGTCCCTCTTCTGCTTGCCACCGCCATGCTCGCCCTGACCGTTTCCAGCACCACGCTGGCACAGGGCCCCCGCTATCGCTTCAACCAGAACGACACGCCGGGCTGGAGCCTGATGACACCCGAGGAACGGGCAGAACATCAGAAAAAAATGCTTGCCGCCAAGACCTACGATGAGTGCAAGCAGATCCAGGAAGAACATCACAAGATGATGGAAGCGCGCGCCAAGGAGAAGGGCGTGACCCTCAACGCACCCCGCTACAACGCCTGCGACCGCATGAAGGCGCGTGGCTTCTTCAAGTGACGGACACTCACGCGGCCTTCGCGTCTGCGCGATAATTCCCGTTTTGCCATGAACGTCCGCCCGCCGGCGCGGGCGGCGTTTTTTTTGTGTCGAGGATTCAGCAGAACATGAACGTGTCAGCTTCCGCACCCGGTGGTTTTCGGCGCGTGGTGCGCAACTTCGCCCCTTCCTGGTTTGCCGCCGTGATGGGCACCGGGGTGGTGTCGATGACCAGTTTCCACTACGGAGACACCTACCCCGTGCTGCGCAGCTTCGGCGGCTGGGTACATGGTCTGAACCTGCTCATGTTCGTGCTCATGCTGGTGCCCTGGACCCTGCGCTGGCTGCTGGCACGCGAGGCCGCCCTGGCCGCCCTGCGCCATCCGGTCATGGGACAGTTCTATGCCACTTTCGGCATCGCCCTCATGGTGCTCGCCGGTGCCTGTCTGCTCTACGGCCAGCCCTATGCCTTGGCAGTCAGCCTGTGGAGCGTGGGCGTCGCCGCCAGCCTGATATTCAGCTTCACCAGCTTCTGGCTGCAGTTCCAGGGAGAGCAGACTGCCCTGGAGCATGTCACGCCCGGCATGTTCATTCCCCCCGTGGGCCTGGTGGTGGTGCCCCTGGCCGGCCAGGCCCTGCTGCCCCAGGCGCCGGAAGGCTGGCGTGAGCTGATGCTGGTCACCAACGTGGCCAGCTTGGGTGCCGGCAGTTTTCTCTGGCTGGGCCTGCTCGCCCTCACGGTGCACCGTTTCATCCTGGGCAAGCGCATGCCCGGGATGCTGCTGCCCACGGTGTGGATCAACCTGGGGCCCATCGGCGTGATCAGCCTGGGCCTCGTCGGGCTGGCCCAGGTATTGCCGCTGTCCGGCGTGCGCGAGACCTTGCCGGTGCTTGCCCTGCTGCTGTGGGGTTTCGGGCTGTGGTGGTTCGTCATGGCGCTGTTCATCACCCTGGCCTACTGGCGGCGGGGCGAGCTGCCCTTCTCCCTCACCTGGTGGGCCTTCACCTTTCCCCTCGGCGCCTACGCCGCGGCCAGCCATCGCCTGGGCACGCTGTTCGGGCTGGACAGTGTTTGGGGCATTGGCTTCGCAGCCTTCGTCCTGCTGCTCGGCCTGTGGGCCGCGGCCCTCCTGGGCAGCCTGCGCGGTGTGTTGAGCGGCAAGCTGTTCGCGGACCCGCCGCCCGCGCCCGCGCCCTGAACGCAAGGCTCGGGGCTCGGTCATGACCGCGCCTGATCCGGTCACCGGCCTCGCGGCGACAGAAGCTGCCCGGCGCCTGCGCGAGGAGGGCCCGAACGCCCTGCCGGACGCGGCGCGGCGCGGATGGGCAGGCCTCCTCACCGAAACCCTGGGCGAGCCCATGTTCCTGCTCCTGATCGGGGCAGGCGTCCTGTATCTGGCCTTTGGTGAGCTCAAGGAAGGCCTGCTCCTGTTTGGCTTCGTGCTGCTCACCCTGGCCCTAACCCTGTACCAGGAAGGACGCAGCGAGCGCGCCCTCGCCGCCCTGCGCGATCTTTCCAGTCCACGCGCCCTGGTGATCCGCGACGGCCGGCGCCAGCGCATCCCCGGACGGGAGGTGGTGCGCGGCGATCTGGTGGTGTTGAGCGAGGGCGATCGCGTCCCGGCGGACGGCGTGCTGATCGAAGGCAGCGGCCTCATGGTGGACGAATCCCTGCTCACCGGCGAGGCCGTGCCGGTGCGCAAGCTGCCTGCCGCGGCCAGCGTCCCGCCGGGACGGCCCGGGGGCGAGGACACGCCCTTCGTCTATTCCGGCACGCTGGTGGTGGCGGGCCGCGGCATTGCACGCATCACCGCCACCGGCGCGCGGAGCGAAATGGGCCGCATCGGTTTAAGCCTCCTTGCCCTGCCGCGTGAAACCTCTCCTCTCAGGCAGCAGACCACGCGCCTGATCCGCACCCTCGCCCTGCTCGCCCTCATGGCCAGCGGGCTGTTGGCCCTGCTGTACGGCTTCACGCGCGGCGACTGGCTGGCCGCGGCCCTGGCCGGAATCGCCCTGGCCATGGCCCTGCTGCCGGAGGAGTACCCGGTGGTGCTCACCCTGTTTCCCGCCCTGGGTGCCTGGCGCCTGGCGCGCCGGAAAGTGCTCACCCGCCGGGTGAGCGCCATCGAGACCCTGGGGGCGGTGTCGGTGCTGTGCGTGGACAAGACTGGCACTCTCACCCAAAACCGCATGCAGGTGGCGGAACTGTGGACACCGGCGGGCAGCCTCGACCTGACGCCTCATCGGGACACCCTGCCGGAACCGTTCCATGCCCTGGTGGAATTTGCCATCCTGGCCAGCGAGGAGGACCCCTTCGATCCCATGGACCAGGCATTCCACGCCCTGGGAGAACGGTTTCTCAAGGGCACGGCGCACCTGCACCGTGATTGGCGCCTCGTCCACGACTACGGCCTCAACCCCCAGCTGCGCACCATGGCCCATGTCTGGCACGCGCGCAGCGGCGAGGCGCTGGTGGTGGCGGTGAAGGGGGCGCCGGAAGCGGTGGTGGACCTGTGCCACCTGTCTCCCGAGCAGGCGCGCACCGTGGAAGCGGTGGCCCAGGCCATGGCGACGCGGGGCCGGCGCGTGCTGGCCGTGGCGGCCGCGAGTTTTTCCGGCGCAACCCTGCCCACGCTGGAGCACGACTTCGATCTGCGCTTCCTCGGCCTGCTGGGGCTGGAGGATCCCCTCCGGCCGGAAATCCCGGCCGCCGTGGCCGAATGCCAGCGGGCAGGCATCCGGGTGGTGATGATCACGGGGGATTATCCGGCCACCGCCCGCGCCATCGCCCGCCAGGCCGGGCTGCCGGCAGAAGAGGTGCTCTCCGG
>JBBFMG010000027.1:0-14719 GCA_037478575.1 Burkholderiales bacterium
GTCAGCGCAAGCGCCAGTTCCGCACCCTGTGGATCGCGCGTATCAACGCCGCCGCGCGTGAATTGGGTCTGACCTACAGCACCTTCATGAACGGCCTGAAGAAGGCTGCCATCGAGATCGACCGCAAGGTGCTGGCGGATCTGGCCGTGTTCGACAAACCCGCCTTCGCCCAGCTGGCGGAACGGGCCAAGGCCAGCCTCGCGGCGTAAGCCGCGCATCCATCCGCCTCCGGGCCTGGCGCCGGGCGTGACCGGCGCCGCCGCCAGCCCGGGGCGAGGGCGAAAAGGAGGCCGAGACGCCTCCTTTTCTGTTTCCGGGGAAGCCATGTCCATCGAAAACCTGGATGCCATCGTCGAGGAAGCCCTCGATACCCTTGCCCGCATCGACTCGGCCGCCGAGCTGGAGCAGGTCAAGGCGCGCTGGCTGGGCAAGACCGGCCGGCTCACCGAACTCATGAAAACCCTGGGCCGCCTGGCGCCCGAGGAGCGTCCCCGGGCCGGGGCGCGCATCAATGCCGCCAAGGCGCGCATCGAGGAGGCACTCAGGGCCCGGCGCGAGGCCATCCGGGAGCAGGCGCTCATGGCCCAGCTCGCCGAAGAGGCGCTGGACGTGACCCTGCCGGGACGCGGGCGCGGCATGGGCAGCCTGCATCCGGTGACGCGGGTGCTGGCCCGTATCGAGGCGCTGTTCCGGTCCATTGGTTTCGAGGTGGCGGACGGGCCGGAAATCGAGACGGATTTCTACAACTTCACCGCCCTCAACATTCCGGAAAACCATCCGGCGCGGGCGATGCACGACACCATCTACGTGGACGATGAGCACGTGCTGCGCACCCACACCTCGCCGGTGCAGATCCACTACATGCAAAAGCATCGGCCGCCCATCAAGATCGTGGCCCCGGGCCGCGTGTACCGCGTGGATTCCGATGCCACCCATTCGCCCATGTTCCACCAGGTGGAGGGGCTGTGGGTGGACGAGCAGGTGAGCTTCGCCAACCTCAAGGGCGTGGTGCAGGAGTTCCTGCAGCGTTTCTTCGAGCGCGACGATCTCGAGGTGCGCTTCCGGCCGTCGTTCTTTCCTTTCACCGAGCCCTCCGCCGAGATCGACATGAGCTGGAACGGCGGCTGGCTCGAGATCGGCGGCTGCGGCATGGTGCATCCCCATGTGCTGCGCCATGGCGACATCGACAGCGAGCGTTACCAGGGCTTTGCCTTTGGGCTGGGGGTGGAGCGGCTGGCCATGCTGCGCTATGGCGTGAACGACCTGCGCCTGTTCTTCGAGAACGACCTGCGCTTCCTCAAGCAATTCGCCTGACATGAAATTTTCCGAGAACTGGCTGCGCCGCTTCGTCAACCCTCCCCTTTCCAGCGAGGAGCTGGCCCATGTGCTGACCATGGCCGGCCTGGAGGTGGAAGCGCTGGAACCTGCCGCGCCACCCTTCACCGGCGTGGTCGTGGCGGAAGTGAAAGCCGTGCGCAATCATCCCGATGCCGACCGGCTCAAACTGTGTGAAGTGGATGTGGGCGAGGGGGCGCCGCTGCAGATCGTGTGCGGGGCGCCCAATGTCGCACCGGGTCTGCGCGTGCCCTGCGCGCGGGTGGGAGCGGTGCTCCCGGGCATGACCATCCGGGCAGCCAAGGTGCGCGGGGTGGAGTCCTTCGGCATGCTCTGTTCCGCCCGGGAGCTGGGGCTTGCCGAGGAAAGCGAGGGGCTTCTGGTGCTGCCGCCGGAGGCGCCGGTGGGCGCGGACCTGCGCGCCTATCTGGAGCTCGACGACCGGGTGTTCACCCTCAAGCTCACGCCCAACCGGGCGGATTGCCTGAGTGTGGTGGGGGTTGCGCGCGAGGTGGCGGCCATGACCGCCACCCCCCTGGCGCTGCCCCCGCCGGAACCCGTGGCGTCGTCCCATGGCGACACGCTGGCGGTGACGGTGGCCGCAGCCGAGGCCTGTCCTCTTTACTGCGGCCGCCTCATCCGAGGCGTGAATCCCCGGGCACGCAGCCCCGACTGGATGGTGCGCCGGCTCGAGCGCAGCGGCCTGCGGGCCATCCATCCGCTGGTGGACATCACCAACTACGTGCTCTTGGAACGCGGCCAGCCCATGCACGCCTTCGATTTCGCCAAGCTCTCGGGTGGCCTGAGCGTGCGCTTCGCCGCGCCGGGGGAGCGGCTGGTGCTGCTCAATGGCGAAGACGTGGTCCTCGCGCCGGACATGCTGGTGATCGCCGATGCTGCGCGGCCCGTGGCCCTGGCCGGCATCATGGGCGGCGCCGAGACGGCGGTGGGCGAGGGCACCGTGGACGTGTTCCTGGAGGCCGCTTTCTTCGAGCCCGCCGCCATCATGGGACGGGCGCGGCGGCTGGGGCTGTCCACGGATTCCGCCTACCGCTTCGAGCGCGGCGTGGACTTCGGCGCGACCCGCGCCTGCCTGGAATATGCCACGCGCCTGGTGCTGGACATCTGCGGCGGCGCGCCGGGACCGGTCACGGAGGCGCAAGGCGCATTGCCGGCCCGGCGACCCATCCGCCTGCGTCCCGAACGGGTGCGGCGCGTGCTGGGCATGGAGCTCGCGGATGCGCTCATGGTGTCCCTGCTAAAGCGGCTCGGCCTGGCGGTGCAGGAGGATGCACAGGGGCTGTGGGTGAGCCCGCCCAGTCACCGTTTCGATCTCGCCATCGAGGAAGACCTGATCGAGGAAATCGCCCGTCTTGCCGGCTACGACAACCTCCCGGCGCGGCGGCCGGTGACGGCGGCCGCCCTGCTGCCGGTGCCGGAGACGCGGCGGGGCGAGGACGCCCTGCGGGAGCATCTTGTCCTGCGGGACTACCACGAGGTGGTGACCTACAGTTTCGTGGACGCCCAGTGGGAGGCCGATCTCGGGCGGGGCGGCGCCATCCCCCTGAAAAATCCCATCGCCGCGCAGATGGGCGTGATGCGCACCACCCTCTGGGGTGGGCTGCTCGATTGCCTGCGCTTCAACGTCAACCGGCGCCAGACACGGGTGCGCCTGTTCGAGCTGGGCCGCACCTTCCACGCGGTGGAGGGCGGTTTCGAGCAGCCCCAGCGTCTGGGCGGCATTGCCTTCGGCCCGGCCGAGCCGGAACAGTGGGGCGTGGCCAGCCGCCCGGTGGATTTCTTCGACGTCAAGGGCGACGTGGAAAGCCTGTTCGGGGCTGGAACCGCCCTCGAATTCCGGCGGGGCGAGCATCCGGCCCTGCATCCGGGACGGTGCGCCGAGATTCTCTGCGAGGGCCAGTCCGTGGGCTGGCTGGGCAGCCTGCATCCCCGCTGGGTCCAGAAATACGAGCTGCCGTCGGCGCCGGTGCTGTTCGAACTGGCGCTGGCGCCGCTTTTGACGCGGCCCTTGCCCGCTTACACCGAAGTGTCGAAATTCCCGCCGGTGAGACGCGATCTTGCCGTGATCGTCGATGAAAAGGTGGAAGCCGGCGCCATGCTGGCCGCCTGCCGCGCGGCTGCGCCGGAACAGGTCACGGAGATCGCGATTTTCGACCTCTATCAGGGCAAAGGTATTGATTCTGGAAAGAAAAGTCTTGCGTTCAGGATTTTAATGCAGGATACTCGAAAGACCTTGACCGACCCGGAAGTGGACGCGGTCATTGCCCACCTGACCCAGGTCCTGGCCGACCGATTCGGGGCCAGACTGCGGCAGTAGGTGCGCATCGCGAGGGAGCCGTATGACACTAACAAAAGCCGAACTGGCCGACTTGATCTTCGAGAAGGTGGGGCTCAACAAGCGCGAGGCCAAGGACATGGTGGAATCCTTCTTCGAGGAGGTGCGCCTGGCCCTGGAGTCGGGCGAAAGTGTCAAGCTGTCGGGCTTCGGCAATTTCCAGCTGCGCGACAAGCCCCAGCGTCCCGGACGCAATCCCAAGACCGGGGCTGAGATCCCCATCACCGCCCGGCGGGTGGTCACCTTTCACGCCAGCCAGAAACTCAAGGCGCTGGTGGAGCAGGCCTATGCCCGCAAGCAGCGCGAACAGCTCCAGGCGGCGCAGCAGCCCCAGGGCGAAGCCCAGGTCCAGGTGGCGGGCGAGTAGGTTTGCCTGCGCCCTGACGCACCTGCCGTCATCCCCGTCGTCGCCCATTCATGCAGAACATCAAGACCGACGCCCTGCCGCCGATTCCTGCCAAACGCTACTTCACCATCGGTGAGGTGAGCGAGCTGTGCGGGGTGAAGCCCCATGTGCTGCGCTACTGGGAACAGGAATTCACCCAGCTCAAGCCGGTGAAGCGCCGCGGCAACCGTCGCTATTACCAGCATCACGAAGTGCTGTTGATCCGGCGCATCCGTGAGCTGCTCTATGAGCAGGGCTTCACCATCAGCGGCGCGCGCAACCGGCTCGAGGCCGGTCTGATGGAAGAGGGGGAGGCCGACAGGGGCGCAGCCCCCAAGGTGGATCTCGCCGCACTCCGGCGCGAGATCCAGGAAGTGATCGAGCTGCTGCGCACCTGATGGCGGTGTTCGGCCGCCTGGTCGCGACAGGATGGGTATCGCCGCGTGTTCCGGGCATTCCGGTGGGCAGGGGCGGCCAGTGGAGTTTCTCGCTTTGAACCTTTCCGCTATAATGCGGGGCTTCGGGGCGTAGCGCAGCCTGGTAGCGTACCTGCATGGGGTGCAGGTGGTCGGAGGTTCAAATCCTCTCGCCCCGACCAGACTTCCCATCGCGGCCCCAGCCGGGGCCATCCGTCTGGGGCCGGATTTCCATTTCGAGCATGCGCATCCTGCTAAGCAATGACGACGGATACTTCGCCCCAGGTCTTGCCGCTCTCGCCGAGGCGCTGTCGGCGATAGCCGAAATCACCGTGGTGGCGCCCGAGCGTGATCGCAGCGGCGCTAGCAATTCCCTCACCCTCGACCGTCCCCTGAGCCTGCGCCGGTCGCACAACGGTTTCTACTACGTGAACGGCACGCCCACGGACTGTGTGCATCTCGCGGTCACGGGCATGCTCGCCGAGCAGCCGGACATGGTCATCTCCGGCATCAATCACGGTGCCAACATGGGCGATGACACCATCTATTCCGGCACTGTGGCCGCCGCCACCGAGGGCTTCCTGCTGGGCATTCCGGCCATGGCGGTGTCCCTGGCCAGCGTGAGCCAGGGCAACTATCCGGCGGCGGCACGCATTGCGCTGGAACTGGTGCAGCGTCTGCAGGCCCGGCCGCTTGCCCAGCCTTTCCTCCTCAACGTCAACGTGCCCGACGTGCCCTTCGAGTCCATCCGGGGCCTGCAGGTCACCCGCCTGGGCAAGCGCCACAAGGCGGAGCCGGTGGTGAAGAGCCAGAGCCCGCGCGGTGAGACCGTGTACTGGGTGGGGGCTGCGGGCAGCGCCCAGGACGCGGGCCCGGGTACCGATTTCCACGCAGTGGCCAACGGCTTCGTCTCGGTCACACCGCTGCAGATGGACCTCACCCATTTCGGCCAGCTGGATGCCGTGCGGGCCTGGCTCGACGGCTGACCTCGCGACACCATGGATCCCAAGCTCTCCGGCATTGGCATGACCTCCCAGCGCACGCGGGCGCGCATGGTGGAGCGCCTGCGCGCCCAGGGCATCGCCGACGAAGTGGTGCTGGCCGCCATGGGCGTGGTGCCGCGCCACATCTTCGTGGAGGAGGCACTGGCCAGCCGGGCCTATGAGGACGTGGCCCTGCCCATCGGTTTCGGACAAACCATTTCCCAACCCTACACCGTGGCGCGCATGACGGAACTCGCGCGCAACGGCCGGGATCTCACACGGGTGTTGGAGATCGGCACCGGGTGTGGCTACCAGGCGGCGATCCTGGCCAAGCTCGCGAAGGAAGTGGTGACCATCGAACGCATTGCGCCCCTCATCGCCCGCGCGCGCAAGAACCTGCGCGAATTGCGCCTCTACAACGTCAAGGTGAAATACGGCGATGGCAGCCTGGGGCTGCCGGAGCTCGCGCCCTTCGACGCCATCGTCATGACCGCTGCGGCGACCCACATTCCCCAGCAGCTGCTCATGCAGCTCGCCGTGGGCGGACGATTGGTGATGCCCCTCGGGACGGACAGCCAACGCCTCACCGTGGTGGAACGCACCGTGCACGGCTTCCAGCAGTCCGACCTCGAGGACGTCAAGTTCGTGCCCCTGCTGCCGGGCGTGGCGTGAGGCGATGAGCGGGAGTCCGGCAGCCATGTCCCCGAAACTGTGGCTGAAGGTCATCCTCCTGGGCCTGCTGCTCACGGGCTGCTCCACGACGCCGACCCGCGCACCGGTGGTGGAACGCCAGCCGGCGCAGGTCCAGCCCCAGCCGAGGCCTGCCAGGGTCGTCCCGCGGGAGCCGGATACCCGCCCTGCGACCTATACGGTGAAGAAGGGAGACACCCTCTACAGCCTCGCCCTGGATTTCGGTCTTGACTACCGGGAGCTTGCCGAATGGAACGGCATCGGCGAGCCCTACCTCATTCGCGTCGGCCAGGTGCTGCGCCTGACGCCGCCGGGTGGCGAGGGGGCGCAGCCGCTGAAGGCGCCGGCGGTTCCCGAACCCAAGCCCCTGGCGGCGGCATCCATTCTGAAGACCGAACCCAAGGCGGTGCGTGAACCTTATTCCGAGCAGGCCCTGGCACGGCTGGAGAAACCCGCATCGGCCGCGCCGGCGAAGCCCGAGCCTGCCGGGGCCGCCAATGGCGCGCCACGGACCCCGCCGGAGAAA
Source organism: Burkholderiales bacterium (assembly GCA_037478575.1). GTDB lineage: Bacteria > Pseudomonadota > Gammaproteobacteria > Burkholderiales > Thiobacteraceae > Thiobacter. Next base: position 6,692 of record JBBFMG010000027.1, read on the forward strand.
CCCGCGGTCGAAAAGCCCGCGGTCGAAAAGCCCGCAGCACCGGACAACGCTGGCGCGGAGGAGGACGATCCGGACCGGGTGGAATGGACGTGGCCGGCCAGCGGCAAGCTGCTCGCCACCTTCGGCGAAGGGGGGAGCAAGGGACTGGACATCGCCGGCAGCCTGGGCCAGCCGGTGCTGGCCGCCGCGGGGGGCAAGGTGGTCCATACCGGGACCACCTTGCGCGGCTATGGCAAACTCATCATCATTAAGCACAACAAGAGCTATTTCAGCGTGTACGCCCACAACAGCCAGATCCTGGTCAAGGAAGGCCAAAACGTGGTGCGGGGCCAGAAAATCGCCGAGATGGGGGACAGCGATGCGGATCGGGTCAAACTGCATTTCGAGATCCGGCGCCTCGGCAAACCGGTGGATCCCCTGAAATACCTTCCCAACGACAAACCATCCTGAGTCTTGGAGCGCCGGCGATGCACGACAGCGACGTCCCGGAGAATGATCCCCTCGACGGGGGCCTGGAAGGGGCCGACGAGGCACCCGAGGCGCGTGGCGAGGTGGCCACGGAGGGCGAGGGTTTTCTCTCCGATCTCAACGCCGACGTCACCCAGCTCTATCTCAACGAGATCGGCCACAACGCGCTGCTCACCGCCCAAGAGGAACTGGAGCTCACGCGGCGGGTGGTCCAGGGCGATTTCGCCGCGCGCCAGCGCATGATCGAATGCAACCTGCGCCTGGTGGTGAACATCGCCAAGCATTACGTGAACCGCGGCCTGCCCCTGCTGGACCTGATCGAGGAAGGCAACCTGGGCCTGATCCATGCGCTGGAGAAGTTCGACCCTGAACGGGGCTTCCGTTTCTCCACCTATGCCACCTGGTGGATACGCCAGAACATCGAGCGCGCGATCATGAACCAGTCGCGCACCATCCGCCTGCCCGTGCACATCATCAAGGAACTCAACACCTATCTGCGCGCCCAGCGGCACCTGGAAGCCCACGGCAAGCCCGACCCCACGCCCGAGGACGTGGCCCATCTGCTGGGACGGGACGTGGAGGAGGTGCGTTACATCCTCAGCCTCAACGAACGCATGGCCTCCCTCGACGCGCCCCTGGACATCGACCCCAATCTGTCCATCGGCGAGGCCATCCCCGACGAGCAGGGCGTGTTGCCGGAGGTCTGGCTGCAGCAGGCCGAGGTGGAGCAGCACGTGCACGAATGGCTCAACCAGCTCACGGACAAGCAGCGCAGCGTGATCGAGCGCCGCTTCGGCCTGAACGGCCACGAGATCAGCACCCTGGAGGAAGTGGCCGAGGCCCATGGTATCACCCGGGAGCGGGTGCGCCAGATCCAGATGGAAGCCCTCCAGGCCCTGCGCAAGATCCTGCGCCGCGCCGGCGTGTCCAAGGACGCGCTGCTCTGATGCTGGACTGGCAGCACATCGATACCGTCCTGCTGGACATGGACGGTACCCTCCTCGATCTCCACTACGACAATCATTTCTGGCTGGAGCACGTGCCCCGGCGCTATGCCGAGAAACACCGCATGGCTCCGGAGGCGGCGCGCGACCACCTGCTTGCGCGTTACAACCGGGTGGCGGGCACCATGCAGTGGTATTGCGTGGACTACTGGAGCCGCGAGCTTGAGCTCGACATTGCCGCGCTCAAGCGCGAGGTGGCGCACCTGATCGCCGTGCATCCGGACGTGGTGCCCTTCCTTAAACGGGTGCGCTCGCTTCGCAAACGGGTGCTGCTGGTGACCAATGCCCACCATGCAAGCCTCGCCCTGAAAATGGAACAGACGGGGCTTTCACCCTTCTTCGACCGCATCGTGTGCGCCCATGAGTTCGGCGTGCCCAAGGAGGAGGCAGACTTCTGGCCGCATCTGCAGGCGCGCGAACCGTTCGCGCCGGAACGCACCCTGCTCATCGACGACAGTCTGCCCGTGCTGCGTTCGGCGCGGGCCTACGGCATTCGGCATCTGCTGGCCGTTGCCCAGCCCGATACCCGCGCGCCGCGCAAGGATGTGGCGGAATTCCCGGCGCTGGCCTGCTTCGCCGACATCACCCCCTGAGGGGGGCGGTGTGGACCTGCTAGAGCAGCAGGGCGGCGGCGACCCGCCGGCCTTCGCTGAGGAGGATGTTGTAGGTGCGGGCGGCGGCGAAGCTGTCCATCACCTCCAGGCCGATACCCTGGCGGGGCAGGGCCTGCACCAGACGGGAGGACGGGAAACACAGCCGGGGCCCGGTGCCCAGCAGCACGATGTCGGCGCCCAGCGATCCCAGGTAGAGGAAGTCCTGTTCCGTGAGTTCCGCCACGCTGCGCGGCGCCCAGTCGCTGATCAGCCGGTCCGGCAGGACGATCAGGCTGCGCTCGTAGCGCTGGGCGTTGATCTGGACGTAGCCTGCCCCGTAGCCGGTGAAGGCGTTCTGCCCGGAGAATTGCGCAAGATGGAGTTTCATGATGGCGTTGCCGCGGAGCCTTTTCCGGCGTCGTTGCGGGGCGCGGTGTGGTTGGGTAACATTATAACTTTTTTGGCTTTTTGGCCATTTTGCGCAACATGGACGCGTTTCCCCGCATCAAGCGCCTGCCGCCCTATGTGTTCAACATCACGGGCGAACTGAAGGCGGCCGCGCGCAAGCGCGGTGAGGACATCATCGATTTCGGCATGGGCAATCCCGACCAGCCCACGCCGCGGCACATCGTGGACAAGCTGATCGAGAGTGCCCAGCGCGGCGACACCCACCGCTACTCCGTGTCCAAGGGCATTCCCAGGCTGCGCCGCGCCATCAGTCACTGGTACCAGACCCGCTACGGGGTGGACATCCATCCGGACACCGAAGCCATCGTCACCATTGGCTCCAAGGAGGGCATTGCCCATCTGTGTCTTGCCACCCTGGACAAGGGCGACATCGTGATGGTGCCCAATCCGAGCTATCCCATCCACATCTACGGGCCGGTGATTGCCGGGGCGGACATCCAGTACATTCCCATGCGTCCCGGGCTGGACTTTTTCGAGGAGCTGGAGAAGGCGATCAAGACCTCCTATCCCAAGCCCAAGATGCTCATCCTCAATTTCCCGAGCAATCCCACCACCCAGTGCGTGGAACTGCCGTTCTTCGAAAAGGTGGTGGCCATGTGCCGGGAGCAGGGCATCTATGTGGTGCACGACATCGCCTATGCCGACATCGTGTTCGATGGCTACACCGCGCCGTCCATCATGCAGGTGCCGGGGGCCAAGGACATCGCGGTGGAGTTCTTCACCCTGTCCAAGAGCTACAACATGCCGGGCTGGCGCGTGGGCTTCATGGTGGGCAACAGGGACCTGGTCGCGGCGCTGGCGCGCATCAAGAGCTATCACGACTACGGCACCTTCACGCCCATCCAGGTGGCCAGCATCCTGGCGCTGGAAGGCCCCCAAGACTGCGTGCGCGAGATCTGCCAGATGTATCAGCGGCGGCGCGATGCCCTGTGCAGGGGGCTGCATTCCATCGGCTGGCAGGTGGAGGTGCCCAAGGCCACCATGTTCGTGTGGGCGCCCATTCCGGAACCCTACCGGGCCATGGGCTCGCTGGAGTTTTCCAAAAAGCTGCTGGCGGAGGCCAAGGTGGCCGTCTCCCCGGGCATCGGCTTCGGGGAATACGGCGACGACCATGTGCGCTTTTCGCTCATCGAAAACGAGGCGCGCACGCGCCAGGCGATTCGCGGCCTCAAGGAAATGTTCAGGAAAGACGGGCTGCTGTAGAAGCATGCCTGGAGAGGAGGCAGAGGTCCCGGCCAAAGCGGGCCTGAATCGTCCCGGGTGCCTTGGTCTCCTGCCCGTTACTCGCTCTGTGGAAAGACTATGAAACCCATCAACGTAGGTTTGCTTGGACTGGGCACCGTCGGCGGTGGCACCCTCACCGTGCTGCGGCGCAATGCGCAGGAAATCAGCCGCCGTGCGGGGCGGGAGATCCGCGTGACCATGGCGGCGGTGCGCAACGTGGAGCGGGCACGCCAGCAGTATGGCGCGGCGGATCTGGTCATCACGGATGATGCCCAGGCGGTGGTCAACCACCCGGAAATCGACATCGTGGTGGAGCTCATCGGCGGCACGGAACCGGCCCGCACGCTGGTGCTGCAGGCCATCGCCAACGGCAAGCACGTGGTGACCGCCAACAAGGCTTTGATCGCCAAGCACGGCAACGAAATCTTCGCCGCGGCCCAGGCGCGGGGCATCATGGTGGCCTTCGAGGCGGCGGTGGGGGGCGGCATCCCCATCATCAAGGCCATCCGCGAAGGGCTCACCGCCAACCGCATCGAATGGGTGGCGGGCATCATCAACGGCACCACCAATTTCATTTTGTCCGAGATGCGCGACAAGGGCCTGCCCTTCGACGAGGTGCTGGCGGAGGCGCAGCGCCTGGGTTACGCGGAAGCGGATCCCACCTTCGACATCGAGGGCATCGATGCCGCCCACAAGCTGACCATCCTGGCCGCCATTGCCTTCGGCATTCCCATGCAGTTCGACAAGGCCTACACGGAAGGCATCTCCAGGCTCACCAAGGAGGACATCCGTTACGCCGAGGAGCTGGGTTACCGCATCAAGCTGCTGGGCATCACCAAGCGCACCGGGCAGGGCATCGAGCTGCGGGTGCATCCCACCCTGATTCCCGCACGGCGGCTGATTGCCAATGTCGAGGGCGTGATGAACGCGGTGCTGGTGAAGGGGGATGCCGTGGGCGCCACGCTCTACTACGGCCGGGGAGCGGGCGCGGAACCCACCGCCTCCGCAGTCGTGGCGGACCTGGTGGACGTCACCCGCATGGCCACCGCCGATCCGGAAAATCGCGTGCCCCACCTCGCCTTCCAGCCGGATGCGCTGTCCGACGAACCCATCCTGCCCATGGGCGAGGTGCGCACGTCCTACTACCTGCGCATGCGGGCATACGACCGGCCGGGGGTGCTGGCGGACATCACCCGCATTCTGGCCGACCTGGGTATCTCCATCGATGCCATGATCCAGAAGGAACCGGCGGAAGGGCAGGAGCAGGTGGACATCATCATGCTCACCCACGAGACACTGGAAAAGCACGTGCTCGCCGCCATCGCCCGCATCGAGGCCCTGGCCAGCGTGAGCGGCCCGGTGGTGAAGCTGCGCCTCGAACATCTCGGCTGAGGATTGCCCATGCACTATGTCTCCACCCGCGGCCATGCCGAGCCGCAGCAGTTTCTGCAGATTCTCCTCGGAGGGCTGGCGCCGGATGGCGGGCTGTACGTGCCGGAACGCTATCCCACGGTCAGCCGTGACGAGCTGGCGGGCTGGCGGGGCTTGAGCTACGCCGGGCTGGCGTTCCAGCTGCTGGCCCGTTTCGCGCCCGACATTCCGGCGGATGAGCTGAGAGCCCTGGTGGAGCGTACCTATACGCCTGAAGTGTTCTGCCACACCCGGCCGGGGGAGAACGCCGCCGACATCACGCCGGTGCGCACCCTGGAGCCGGGGTTGCACATCCTCGCCCTGTCCAATGGACCCACCCTGGCCTTCAAGGACATGGCCATGCAGCTTTTGGGGCAGCTGTTCGAATATGCCCTGGCCCGCACGAAAGACCAGCTCAACATCCTGGGCGCCACCTCGGGTGACACCGGCTCGGCGGCGGAATATGCCATGCGGGGCAAGCGTGGCATCCGGGTGTTCATGCTCTCGCCCCACGGGGCCATGAGTCCCTTCCAGCGGGCGCAGATGTATTCCCTGCAGGATCCCAACATCCACAACCTGGCGGTGCGCGGTTCCTTCGATGCCTGCCAGGACATCGTCAAGGCCGTCTCCAACGATCTCGAATTCAAGGCGCGCTATCACATCGGCGCGGTCAATTCCATCAACTGGGGACGGATCGCGGCCCAGGTGGTCTATTACTTCAAGGCCTATCTCGCGGTGGCGGACACCATCGGCCAGGAAGTCTCCTTTGCCGTGCCCTCCGGCAATTTCGGCAACGTCTGCGCCGGCCACATCGCGCGCATGATGGGCCTGCCCATCCGCCGGCTGATCGTCGCCACCAACGAAAACGACGTGCTGGACGAGTTCTTCAAGACCGGCCGCTACGCCCCGCGGGCCCATACCGTGCGCACATCCAGCCCTTCCATGGACATTTCCAAGGCCTCTAACTTCGAGCGCATGATCTTCGACGCGGTGGACCGGGATGCGGCGCGCATCCGCGAGCTGTGGGCCCGCGTGGACCGGGGCGAGGGCATCACCCTGTCGGCGGCGGAGTTCGCGCGGGTGCGGGGCTTCGGCTTCGTCTCCGGCCGCAGCACCCACGCCAACCGGATCGCCACCATCCGCAGGGTGTTCGAGCAATACGGCCAGATGATCGATCCCCACACCGCGGACGGCGTGAAGGTCGGGCTGGAATACCGGGAGCCGGGCGTGCCGCTCGTCTGTCTGGAAACCGCGCTGCCAGCCAAGTTCGAGGAGACCATCCGCGAGGCACTGGGCCGCGCCCCCGAGCGCCCGGCGGATCTGGCCGACCTGGAGCAGCGGCCGCAGCGGGTGGAGGTGGTGGATGCAGACGTGGAGACGGTGAAGCGCTACATCGCCGCCCACGCCTGACGGGCGCTCGCGCGCTCACGTGATGCGCAGGGAGAGATCCACGGCGCGCACGTTCTTGGTGAGACTGCCCACGGAAATGCGGTCCACCCCGGTCTCGGCCACCGCCCGCACGTTGTCCAGGGTGATCCCGCCAGAGGCCTCGAGCGCCGCCCGGCCTGCCGTCCTGTGCACCGCCGTGCGCAGGTCCTCCAGGGAAAAATTGTCCAGCAGGATCAGACCGGCCCCTGCCTCGAGGGCCTGTTCCAGTTCGGCCAGATTCTCCACCTCGATCTGCACCGGCACGCCCGGCGGGGCCAGCCGCCGCGCCGCCGCCAGCACCTCGCGGATGCCCCCCGCCGCGGCGATGTGGTTCTCCTTGATGAGAATCCCGTCGAACAGCCCCACGCGCTGATTGACGCCGCCGCCCACCTTCACCGCGTACTTCTGCGCGATACGCAGGCCCGGCAAAGTCTTGCGGGTATCCATGATCACCGCGCGCGTGCCGCGCACGGCCTCCACGTAGCGCCGCGTGGCCGTCGCCACGGCGGAAAGCGTCTGCAAAAAATTGAGGGCCGGCCGCTCGGCGGAGAGCAGCGCGCGCGCCATGCCCTCGATCTCGCACAGCACGCTGCCGGCAGCGACCGCCGCGCCTTCCCGGGCCTTCCAGCGGAAGCTGACGCTGTCATCCAGCCGGCGGAAACAGGCTTCGAACCAGGGGAGCCCGCACAGGATCGCGTCCTCGCGCGTGACCAGGGTGGCCACGGCGCGCCGGTCGGCGGGAATGAGCGCAGCGGTGAGGTCGCCGCTGCCCAGGTCTTCGGCCAGGGCGGCGCTGACATTGGCCTCGATGGCCCGTTCAAGGTCGGCTTCGGTCATGGCAGTGGATTGTAACGCCAATCGCCATTGAACCCGGATGGTCCACTGGGCCGGCGCGTGCTGGCACCCTGCATGGAGTCAGTGCGAATACAGGCGGCCATGGGGAGGCCCTGCGTGGGTTGAAATCCGGTCCCCGCCCCCTATATTGGGAGCAATCCCAAAAATTCCGAAAGGACACCCATGCGTTTCGACAAACTCACGACCAAGTTCCAGCAGGCCTTCGCCGACGCCCAGAGCATGGCGGTGGGCAACGACAATCCCTACATCGAGCCCCAGCACCTGCTCCTGGCCCTGCTCAACCAGGAGGACGGCAGTGTGGCGTCCATCCTGCAGCGGGCCGGCGCCAACGTGTCGGCGCTGCGCGCGAGCCTGCAGGCGTCCATCAAGCGCCTGCCGAAGGTGGAGGGCCATGGGGGCGAGGTCAACATTTCCCGCGACCTCAACAACCTGCTCAACCTCACCGACCGGGAGGCGCAGAAACGCGGCGACCAGTACATTGCCTCGGAAATGTTCCTGCTGGCGGCCCTCGAGGACAAGGGGGACACCGGCCGCGCTCTGAAGGATGCCGGTGCCAGCCGTGCTGCGATCGAAAAAGC
>JBBFMG010000028.1:0-14629 GCA_037478575.1 Burkholderiales bacterium
GTGCGCGACGGCATCCGGCGCTATATCCTCACCTTCATCGATCCGGCCAGCCGCTTCGCCTTCGCCGTGGCCACCCCCGGCAAGACCAGCCGCTACACCCGTGCTGCACTCAACGCCGCCTTGAGCCTGCTGCCCGCAAAACCCCAGGTGCTGCTGTCGGACAATGGCAGCGAGTTCGAGGCCGGCTTTGCCAAGACCCTCGATGATCATGGCATCGCCCGCTGGTACACCTACCCCAAGACACCGAAGATGAACGCCCACGTCGAACGCTTCAACCGCACTGTGCAGGAATCCTTCGTCGACTACCACGAAGACCTGCTGTTTACCGACCTTGCCCGCTTCAACCAGAAACTGGCCGACTGGCTCCTCTTCTACAACACCCAGCGCCCCCACCATCGCCTGGGACAACGAACACCCCTACAATTCCTCCTCCAACACCAACCCGAGTGCCAAAGGTGGTGGACTCATACACAGACTTTACGCGGGAGAGGAATGGGACTATAAGGGGCGCTTGCCCCCACGCCCCGCCATGTCTGCCACCGACACCCTGCTGCGCCGCCTTCAACTCGTCCAGGACGCCTGGCGGCGCTACGCCGATGCCCCCACCCTGGAACACTTCGTGGAACTGGCGGTGGGCGTCAACAGCTTCGCCGAGTTCCTGCGGGAGACGCGGGCCGCCGCCCTCTCCCACGCCAGCCACGAGCTGGAGCAGGCGGTGCTCGCCCTGTTCGACCCCGAGGTGAGCCATCCCCTGCCGGAGGCCGCGCGCGCGGATCTGGAGCGACGCCTGGCCGCCCTCACCGCCCAGGTCGAGGCCCAGGCGGAGGCCGCGGCGGGGCGGCCGGAGCGCCGGCAGACGCCCGGCACCGCGGCGGTGGCCCCAGCCCAGTTGCAGGGCTGGCTGATCGGTCACGAGCCGCAGCGCTGGCGCACCCTCATGGACCAGCTGGGCCATTTCGGCACCCCCGTGGGCTTCCTGCGCTGGGGTGAGGCGTTGCCGGAGGCCGGCGCGGCGCTCCTGCTCCTGGACCTGCGCAGCCTGCCGGTGGGCGAATGGCGTGCCCGGGTGGAGACGCTGCGGGCCGCCCGGCCGGCGAGCCAGATCCTCTGCCTGGGCGTGCGCTCCGATTTCGAGGAAATTCACCCGCTCCTGTCAGGCGGCGCCGACCACTGCCTGCTCGAGGGCACACCGCTTCATGCGCTCGTGGAGCGCATCCTGGAACTGCGCCAGCGGCAGGACCAGGAAGCGGGCCGGGTGCTGATCGTGGAGGATTCCCGGACGGCCGGCCATCTCATCCGCCGCACCCTGGAGGAAAACGGCATCGCCTGCGAGATCGTGCAGGATCCCCGGGAGGCCCTGTCTGCGCTGAAGCGGTTCCACCCGGACCTGGTGCTGATGGACATGTACATGCCGGGTTGCACGGGGGTGGAGCTCACGCGGGTGATCCGCGAGCATCCGGAGTTCCTGAGCGTGCCCATCGTGTATCTGTCCGGCGAGACCAATGTCGCGCTGCAGGTGGATGCCATGCGCCTGGGCGGCGACCATTTCCTCACCAAGCCCTTCAATCCGGTGTTCCTCAACGCCGTGGTGCGCACCCAGATCGAGCGTTACCGCGCCATGCGCCGCACCATGTACCACGACAGCCTGACGGGGCTCCTTAATCACACCAGCGGCAAGAACACCCTGGATGTGCTGCTCTCCAATCTGCAGGGGGAAGGGACGTCCCTGTCGGTGGTGATGATGGACATCGATCACTTCAAGCGGGTGAACGACAGCTACGGGCATCCGGTGGGGGACCAGGTGATCCGCAGCCTGTCCTGGCTGTTGCGACAGCGGCTGCGCCGCAGTGATCTCCTGTGCCGTTATGGAGGCGAGGAATTCCTGATCGCCCTGCCCCACACTTCGCCGGCCCAGGCCTTCGCCATCATGGACCGCATCCGCGAGGACTTCAGCCGGGTGCGCCACCCCTACCGGGACAGCTATTTCCACACCACCGCCAGCGGCGGTATCGCCGGCTTTCCCGCCCATGGCGACAGCGACGCCCTGATCGAGGCGGCAGACAACGCGCTCTACGAAGCCAAACGCGCAGGACGCAACCGGCTGGTGCTGGCGCCGGAGTGAAGCTCAGTGGAACGGGCGGGAGAGCTCGTGCACCGCGTCCACCAGCGCGGCCACGCTTTCCGGCGGCGTGAACTGGGAGACGCCATGGCCCAGGTTGAACACGTGCCCGGAACCCTGACCATAGGCCTTGAGAATGCGATGGGCTTCCTCGCGCACCACCTCGGGGCCGGCGAACAGCACCATGGGATCCATGTTGCCCTGCAGCGCCACCTGGTGCCCCACCCGGCGGCGCGCCTCGCCGATGTCGCAGGTCCAGTCCAGTCCCACCGCATCGCAGCCGATGGCGGCGATCTTTTCCAGCCACACGCCACCGCCCTTGGTGAAGACGATGGAGGGCACGCGCACGCCTTCGTGTTCCCGGATGAGGCCGGCCACCACCTGCCGCAGATAAGCGAGCGAGAATTCCTCATAGGCGCGTGAGGACAGCATGCCGCCCCAGGTGTCGAAGATCTGCACGGCCTGGGCGCCGGCGCGGATCTGCGCATTGAGGTAGTCGGTCACCGCCCGGGTGTTGACTTCCAGGATGCGGTGCAGCAGATCCGGCCGCCGGTAGAGCATGGTCTTGGTGGTGCGGAAATCGTCCGAGCCGCCCCCCTCCACCATGTAGCAGGCCAGGGTGAAGGGGCTGCCGGAAAAGCCGATCAGCGGCACCTCGTTGTCCAGCGCCTTGCGGATCTGGCGTACCGCATCCAGCACATAGCCGAGATGGATTTCGGGGTCGGGAGCGGCGAGATCGCGAATCGCCCATTCCTCGCGCAGGGGCCGCTCGAATTTGGGGCCTTCGCCTTCTGCGAAATACAGCCCCAAACCCATGGCATCGGGGATGGTGAGGATGTCCGAGAACAGGATGGCGGCATCCAGCCCAAAGCGGGCGATGGGCTGCAGCGTGACCTCCGTGCAGTAGTCCGGGTTCTTGCACAGATCGAGGAAGGAACCGGCGCGGGCGCGCGTCTCGTTGTATTCCGGCAGATAGCGGCCCGCCTGGCGCATGATCCAGATGGGCGTGTAGGGCACCGGCTCCTTGAGCAGGGCGCGCAGAAAGGTGTCGTTCCGGGGCTTCATCGAGACCCCCGAGGAGCCAGGGCGACGCTGCGGCCCCGAGGGGCGTCAGACGTTGAGATAAGCAAGGATGCCCTCCGCCGCCTGCCGGCCTTCCCATACCGCGGTGACCACCAGGTCCGAGCCGCGCACCATGTCGCCGCCGGCGAACACCTTGGGATTGGCGGTCTGGTGGGGATGGGCATGGCCCCTGGCCACCACCCGTCCGGCCTGATCGGTGGTGATGCCGAATTCCGCAAACCACGGCTGGGGATTGGGACGGAAGCCGAAGGCGATGATCACCCGGTCGCAGGGAATGATCTCCTCGGAGCCCGGCACCACCTGGGGCGTGCGCCGGCCGCGGGCATCGGGCGCGCCCAGCTCGGTGGTGACCAGCTTGACGCCTTCCACCTTGCCGTTGCCGACGATTTCGACGGGCTGGCGGTTCCACAGGAACTGCACGCCCTCTTCCTTGGCGTTGGCCACCTCCCGGCGGGAACCGGGCATGTTGGCCTCGTCGCGGCGATAGGCGCAGACCACGGATTTCGCCCCCTGGCGGATGGAGGTGCGGTTGCAGTCCATGGCGGTGTCGCCGCCACCCAGCACCACCACGCGCTGGCCTTCCATGGAGATGTAGCCGGTCTCGTTGGGGGGCAGGCCCAGGCAGTGGCGCACGTTGGAGATGAGGAAGGGCAACGCCTCGTACACCCCCGGCAGATCCTCACCCGGAAAGCCGCCCTTCATGTAGGTGTAGGTGCCCATGCCGAGGAAGACCGCGTCGTATTCGTCCAGGAGCTGCTGAAAGGGAATGTCGCGGCCGATCTCGGTGTTGAGCACGAAGCTGATGCCCATGCCCTCCATGATGGCGCGCCGGCGCCGCACCACTTCCTTCTCCAGCTTGAATTCCGGGATGCCGAAGGTGAGCAGGCCGCCGATTTCGTCGTAGCGGTCAAAGACCACGGGCTTGACGCCATTGCGCACCAGCACGTCGGCGCAGGCCAGGCCCGCCGGGCCCGCGCCCACCACCGCCACCCGCTTGCCGGTGGGCGTGACGTCCGAGAGGTTCGGGCGCCAGCCCAGCTTGAAGGCCTCGTCCGAGATGTATTTCTCCACCGCCCCGATGGTCACCGCGCCGAAGCCGCCCTGGTTGAGGGTGCAGGCGCCCTCGCACAGGCGGTCCTGGGGACACACCCGGCCGCAGATCTCCGGCAGGGAGTTGGTCTTGTGGGACAGCTCCGCCGCCTCCAGCAGATTGCCTTCCGCCACCAGCTTGAGCCAGTTGGGGATGTAGTTGTGGACCGGACATTTCCACTCGCAATAGGGGTTGCCGCAGCCCAGGCAGCGGTCTGCCTGTTCCGCCGCCTGCGTGGCGTCGAAGGGCGCATAGATTTCCTTGAACTGCTTGATGCGCACTTCCACTGCCGTCTTGTTGCCATCCCGGCGCGGCACGTTCAGAAACTGAAAAACGTCACCCATCGTCTGCTTTCCACAAAACAGGTCATTGTTCCCGCGGACGGACCGAGGCCCCGGCGCGGCTTCAGTCCTTCAGCAGGCTGTCCAGCTTGAGCGCCTTGGGTTTGGCCAGGTAGAACTTCGCCACCGCATTGTCGAAGTCGGCCAGGAGATCCTGGCCGCGCCGGCTGCCCGTGAGCGCCACGTGCTCCTCGATTTTCTCCCGCAGGAACTGGCGGTATTCCTCGGTGGATTCGTTGGTGATGCGGTGGATGTCGATCAGCTCGTTGTTGTAGCGCCGCGCAAACCCGCCGTCCTCGTCATACACCAGGGCAAAGCCGCCGGTCATGCCGGCACCGAAGTTGAGCCCGACCTTGCCGAGGACGACCACGCAGCCGCCGGTCATGTACTCGCAGCAATGGTCGCCGGCGCCTTCCACCACCGCCACCGCGCCGGAATTGCGCACGGCGAAACGCTCGCCCGCCACACCCGCCGCATTGAGGCGGCCGCCGGTCGCCCCGTAGAGACAGGTGTTGCCGATGATGGCTGCCTCGTGGGCGGGGAAGGTGGAGGCGCGCGGCGGATAGATGATGATGCGGCCGCCCGCCATGCCCTTGCCCACGTAGTCGTTGGCGTCGCCTTCCAGCTCCAGGGTCAGGCCCTTGTGATTCCACACGCCGAAGCTCTGGCCGGCGCTGCCCACCAGCTTGATGTGGATGCAGTCCTCCGGCAGCCCTTCCGCACCGTGGATGCGCGCGATCTCGCCGGACAGGCGGGCGCCGATGGAGCGGTTGGTGTTGTGGATGGGGTAGAACAGCCGGATCGGCTTTTTGTCCCGGATGGCTTCGCGGGCGTCCGCGACCATTTTCTCCGCCAGCTCGCCCTTGTCGAAGGATGGGTTGCGTTCCTGCACACAGAACTTGGGCTCGGATTCGGGAATGTTGCCCTGATCCAGCAGCACGCCGAGGGTCAGGCGTTTCTGCTTGGGCGTCTGGCCCTCCATGAGCTCCAGCAGGTCCGTGCGGCCGATGAGTTCCTCCATGGTGCGCACGCCCAGGCTCGCCATCAGCTCGCGCGTTTCCATGGCGATGAAGGTGAAATAGTTCATCACCATCTGGGGCAGGCCGATGAAGTATTTCTGACGCAGGCGCGCATCCTGGGTGGCCACGCCGGTGGCGCAGTTGTTGAGATGGCAGATGCGCAGGTATTTGCAGCCCAGGGCCACCATGGGGCCGGTGCCGAAGCCGAAGGACTCCGCACCCAAAATGGCGGCCTTGACCACATCCATGCCGGTCTTGAGACCGCCGTCCGTCTGCACCCGCACCCGGCCGCGCAGGCCGTTGGCGCGCAGCACCTGCTGGGTTTCCGTAAGCCCCAGCTCCCAAGGCGTGCCGGCGTATTTCACGCTGGTCAGGGGGGAGGCGCCGGTGCCGCCGTCGTAGCCGGAAATGGTGATGAGGTCGGCATAGGCCTTGGCCACGCCCGCGGCGACGGTACCCACACCGGGTTCCGCCACCAGTTTCACCGAGACCAGCGCCTCCGGATTGACCTGCTTGAGATCGAAGATGAGCTGGGCCAGGTCCTCGATGGAATAGATATCGTGGTGGGGCGGCGGCGAGATCAGGGAAATACCCGGCTTGGAGCAGCGCAGGCGGGCGATCATGGGCGAGACCTTGTCGCCCGGGAGCTGTCCGCCCTCGCCGGGTTTGGCGCCCTGGGCGATCTTGATCTGCAGCACTTCCGCGTTCACCAGATAGTGGGGCGTGACGCCGAAGCGGCCGGAGGCCACCTGCTTGATCTTGGACATCTTGATGGTGCCGTAGCGCGCCGGATCCTCCCCGCCCTCGCCGGAATTGGAGCGACCGCCCAGGCGGTTCATGGCCTCTGCCAAGGCCTCGTGGGCTTCGGGAGAGAGCGCGCCCAGGGACATGCCCGCCGAATCGAAGCGCTTCAGGATGTTCTCGATGGGCTCCACTTCCTCCAGGGGGATGGGCGAAATGCCGGTGCGCAGCTTCATCAGGTCCCGCAGCATGGCCACCGGCCGGTTGTTCACCAGGTCGGCGTATTTCTTGTATTCCTCGTAGTCGCCGTTCTGCACCGCCTTCTGCAGCTGCATCACCACGTCCGGGTTGTAGGCATGGTATTCGCCGCCGAAGATGAACTTCAGCAGGCCGCCCTGGGACAGGGGCTTGCGCGGATCGAAGGCCTGGCGGGCGAGCTGTTTCTGGTCCTGCTCGAAGTCCTCGAAGTTGGCACCGGAAATGCGGCTCACCGTGCCCGCGAGACACAGATCCACCACCTCCTCGTGCATGCCCACGGCCTCGAACAGCTGGGCCCCGCGGTAGGAGGCGATGGTGGAGATGCCCATCTTGGAGGTGATCTTGAGCAGGCCCTTGTTGATGCCCTTCACGTAATGGGCGATGGCCTCCTCCAGCGTCTCCCGGATCTCGTGGCTACGGATCAGGTCATGGATCACCTGATAGGCGAGATAGGGATACACGGCCGTGGCGCCGTAGCCGATGAGGCAGGCGAAATGATGGGGATCGCGCGCCGTGCCCGTCTCCACGATGATGTTGCAGTCGCAGCGCAGCCCGGCGCGGATCAGGGCGTGGTGCACCGCCCCCACGGCGAACAGGGCGTGGATGGGCAGCCGGTCGCGGGCGATGGCCCGGTCGGAGAGCACGACGATCACGGCTCCCTTGCGTACCGCCTCCACTGCCTGCTGTGCAAGCGCCTCGATGGCGGCCTTCAGGTGGGTCTTGCCCGGGTCGTAGTTGAGATCCAGCGTGACCGACCGGTATTCCGGACCGGCCTGCTCCGTGAGGAAGACGAACTTCTCATGGGTGAGCACCGGCGAGTGCACCTCGATGCGGCGTGCGTGCTCCGGCGTTTCCTCGAACAGGTTGCGCTCCGGACCGAAGCAGGTCTTGAGCGACATGACGATGGCTTCGCGGATCGGGTCGATGGGCGGATTGGTCACCTGGGCGAACTGCTGGCGCAGGTAATCGAAGGGCGAGCGCACCATCTGCGACAGCACCGCCATGGGGGTGTCATCGCCCATGGAACCGACGGCCTCCTGGCCATCCTCTGCCAGCACGCGGATCACCTGGTCACGTTCCTCGAAGGTGACGTTGAACAGCTTCTGGTGCACCAGCACCTCGTGGGCATCCATGATGGGCATGGTCTGCGCCTGGGTGAGGGAGGACTCGAGATAGCGCACGTTTTCCTTCAGCCACTGGCGGTAGGGCTGGGCGCGCTTGAGCTCGTCGTCGATGTCCTGGGGCAGCAGCAGGCGGCCCGTGGCCAGGTCCACCGCCACGATCTCGCCGGGCTTGATGCGGCCCTTGATGGCCACGTTCTCCGGCTTGTAATCCCATACCCCCACTTCCGAGGCGATGGTGAGATAGCGGTCCTTGGTCACCACATAACGCGCCGGGCGCAGACCGTTGCGGTCCAGGGCGCAGGCGCCATAGCGGCCGTCGGTGAGCACGATGCCCGCGGGGCCGTCCCACGGCTCCATGTGCATGGAGTTGTATTCGTAGAAGGCGCGCAGGTCCGGGTCCATGTCGTCCACGTTCTGCCAGGCGGGCGGCATCAGCATGCGCAGGGCGCGGAACAGGGGCACCCCGCCCATGAGCAGGCCTTCCAGCATGTTGTCCAGGCTGGAGGAGTCGGAGCCCGTGGTGTTCACCAGGGGCCGCACGTCGTCCATGTTGGGAATGAGGGGCGAGGCGAGCTTCATCTCGCGTGCCCGGGACCAGTTGCGGTTGCCCTGCAGCGTGTTGATCTCGCCGTTGTGGGCGAGATAGCGGAAGGGCTGGGCCAGTCGCCACTGGGGCCAGGTGTTGGTGGAGAAGCGCTGGTGATACACCGCCAGGCTGGAGGCGAAACGCTCGTCGCGCAGATCCGGGTAGAACACCGGCAGATTGGCCGGCATCACCAGCCCCTTGTAGGCCACCACCCGGGACGACAGGGTGGGGATGTAGAAGGCGGGATCCGTCGGCTCGATGGCCTTTTCCGCCCGGCGGCGGGCGATGAACAGCCGGCGCTCGAAGACGTCTTCGGAAAGCTCATCCGGGCAGTTCACGAACACCTGCTCGATCACGGGCAGGGTGGCGAGGGCGTACTCGCCGCAGGCCTCGGGATTGATGGGCACCGGCCGGAAGCCCGCCACCTCCAGCCCCTGGGCGGCGAGTTCGCGGCTTAAGATGTCCCGCGCGGTGAGGGCGAGCGTGGCATCGGTGTTCAGGAACACCAGCGCTGCGGCGTATTTCTCCCGGAGCGTGAAGCCCGCCTCCCTGGCCACCGCGCGCAGGAAGGCATCGGGTTTCTTGAACAGCAGGCCGCAGCCGTCGCCGGACTTGCCGTCGGCGGCCACCGCACCGCGGTGGGTGAGGCATGCCAGCGAGTTGATCGCGGTTTGCACCAGCCAATGGCTTGGCTTATCATCCATTTGCGCCATCAAGCCGAAGCCGCAGCTGTCCTGCTCGAAATCCGGGCGGTAGAGGGTGCCCTCCAGCCAGCTCTGTCTGTTCATCGCCAAACCCTGCAAAATTCGGTGAAAAGTTCACGATTCTAACCGGGAAGGAAGGCCCGGGGCAACGCGGGAGCAGGGCGCGCCCCGGCAAAACCCTTACCGCGCAGAGGTTGCCGGGGCGTGGGGAAAAACGCCGGACGGTTTGGTGCCGCGATTGCCCGGGGTGTCTGCCGGGCCGTCCCCCAGGATAGCCATGGCGCCATGGGGGTCACGCGCGTGGGCCGCTGCCGCCGGGGGCGACCGGGCCTGAACCACGAGCTGGGCCGGTCCCGGAATGTCCGGTTCGATGCCTGTGCCTGGAAATCAGATGACAGACGACCGCAAAAATCCCACTGCCCAGCGGGGCGCTGCCAAGACCGCGCGCATTCCGATGAAGATCGTGCCGGAACCGGTGGCCAGGAAACCGGCCTGGATCCGCGCCAAGTCGCCCAACAGTCCCCGGTTCTTCGAGATCAAGGAGATCCTGCGCAGCCAGGGGCTGCACACGGTGTGCGAGGAAGCCTCCTGTCCCAACATCGGCGAGTGCTTTTCCCATGGCACGGCCACTTTCATGATTTTGGGTGACGTGTGCACGCGCCGCTGCCCCTTCTGTGACGTGGCCCACGGCAAACCCCAGCCGCCCGACCCGGAGGAACCGGCGCACCTGGCCGAGACCATCGCTGCCCTGCGCCTGCGCTACGTGGTGATCACCAGCGTGGACCGGGACGATCTGCGCGACGGTGGGGCGCAGCATTTCGTGGACTGCATCCGGGCGGTGCGCGAAACCTCCCCCGCTACCCGGATCGAAATCCTGGTGCCCGATTTCCGCGGCCGGCTGGAGCTGGCCCTGGACATCCTTTCCGGTGCGCCGCCGGACGTGCTGAACCACAACCTGGAAACCGTGCCCCGCCTGTACAAGGCCGCGCGTCCGGGCGCGGATTACGCCCATTCACTGCACCTGCTCCAGGCGTTCAAGGCACGCCATCCCAGGGTTCCCACCAAGTCCGGGCTGATGGTGGGCCTGGGCGAGACGGATGAGGAGATCCTCGAGGTCATGCGCGACCTGCGCGCCCACGAGGTGGACATGCTCACCCTCGGCCAGTATCTGCAGCCGTCCCGGCATCACCTGCCGGTGAAGCGCTTCGTCACACCCGAGCAGTTCCAGGCCTTCCAGCGGGCGGCAGAGGCCATGGGCTTCGCCAACGCCGCCTGCGGCCCCCTGGTGCGCAGCTCCTACCACGCAGACCTGCAGGCGGCGGGCATCGCCTGAGTCAGGTCCAGGGTGGAAAGTTGCCTTCGGCGGCAAGGGCCGTCTAGCGCAGCAGCCGCCGGCGTGTCAGTCCCAGGCCCAGCCAGAATCCCACGCTCCCATAAGCCAGCAGCACGCCCACGTGCAGCGCCACGTCGGCCGGCACCCGGCCCAGCATGAGGGGCCGCACCAGCTCGATGGCGTGGGTCAGCGGCAGAAAGGCGGACACCGCCTGCAGGGCGACGGGCAGCTGGGAGACGGGATAGAACACCCCGCACAGCAGCACCATGGGCGTGATCACCAGCGTGAAGTAGTACAGGAAGAAGTCGTAGTTGGGAGATACGGCGTTCATCACCAGTCCCATGCCGGCGAAGCACAGACCGGTGAGGACCACCACCGGCAGGATCCACAGGGACATGGTGAAGGACTGCTCGAGTCCCAGCACCCAGACGATGGCCAGGATGGCGAGGCCCGACAGCAGGGCCTTGGAGGTGGCCCACAGCCATTCTCCCAGCAGCACGTCGTCCAGGGTCAGGGGCGTGTTGAGGATGGCGTCCCAGGTCTTCTGCACGTGCATGCGGGAAAAGCCGGAGTAGAGGGTCTCGAAGGTGGCGCTGTTCATGGTCGAGTAGGCCACGGTGCCGCCGGCGAGGAAGGTGAGGTAGGGCACGCCGCCCACGTCCGGCAGCAGGGCTCCCAGGCCGAAGCCCAGGCCCAGCATGTAGAGCATGGGGTCGGCCAGATTGCCCAGCATGGAGGGGATGGCGAGCTTGCGCCAGACCAGGAAATTGCGCCGCCACACGGGCACGAAGCGCAGGCTCAGGCGGGGCAGACCGAAATGGCCCATCAGTCGCGCAGCTCCCGGCCGGTGAGTTTGAGAAACACGTCCTCCAGGTTGGCGGGACGGTGGGTGACCTTGAGGGCGGGGTGGCCGCGCAGGTTTTCCAGGAGCGCCGTGCCATCGTCCGTGTAGCAGAACACGCTCTCGCCGGCACGCTCCAGGCGGCGGCACAGCCGGCTGCCGAAGACCTCCGCCCACGGCCCCGCCTGCTCGCCATAGATTTCCACCACGAAGGGCTCGATGTGGGTTTCGATGAGCTCGCGCGGGGTGCCCTGGGCGATGATGCGTCCCCGGTCCATGATGGCGAGCCGGTCGCACAGGCGTTCCGCCTCTTCCATGAAGTGGGTGGTGAGGAGGAGGGTCTTGCCCTGGGCGGTGAGGCGGCGCAGACCCTGCCAGAGCAGGTGGCGCGCCTGGGGATCCAGTCCCGTGGTGGGCTCGTCCAGGAAGACCACGTCCGGGTCGTTGACCAGGGCGCGGGCCAGGGTCAGCCGGCGCTTCATGCCGCCGGACAGGGTGGGGATGCGGGCCCGGGCACGGTGGGCCAGCCCGGCGAATTCCAACAGCGCCGGGATGCGCGCGGCGATGGCCCGGTCACCCAGCCCGAAATAGCGGCCATAAACCAGGAGGTTTTCCTCCACCGTGAAGTCCGGGTCCAGATTGTCCATCTGGGGCACCACCCCCACCCGCCGGCGCGCCTGGCGCGCCCGCCGCGGCACCGGCTCGCCGAGGAGCTCGATGGTGCCGGCATCGGGCTCGATCAATCCCAGCAGCAGGCGCAGGGTGGTGGTTTTGCCGGCCCCATTGGGGCCGAGCAGGCCGAAGCACTCGCCCTTCTCCACCGCGAGGTCCACCCCGGCCACCACCTCCAGCCCGTCGTAGCGCTTGCGCAGGGCCTGTGCCTTCAGCACGGACATAGGATCTCGATGTGCTCCCGCAGGGCTGCCAGTTTCCGGTGGAAAAAGTGATCGGCGCCGGGCACTAGGGCGAAGGTGGCGCCGTGGGCCTGGGCCCAGCGGCGCGCATCCTCCGCCGGCACCAGCTGGTCGTGTTCGCCATGGATGACGATGGTGCCGGGCGGGGCGTCACCCATGGTGAACAGGTTCACCGCGGGTGCCACCAGGAGTAGATGGCGGGGGGTGAGGCGCCGGGCCACCACGCTCTGCACGTAGGCGCCGAAGGAAAAGCCCGCCAGCACCAGCGGCAGCTGCGGATAGCGGGGGCGCACGAAGTCGTGCACCGCCAGCATGTCCTCCACTTCGCCGCGGCCGCCGTCATATTCTCCGCCACTGCCACCCACCCCGCGGAAATTGGGCCGCACCCCCACGTACCCCAAATCGTGCAGGGTGTCGCTGAGGGTCTTCACCACCTTGTTTTCCAGACTGCCGCCGTGCAGGGGATGGGGGTGGGCGATGAGGGCGAGGCCCCGGCGGGTCACGCCCGGATCGTCGATGACGGTCTCGATCTTGCCTGCCGGACCGTCGATGCGCAGCCTGAAGCGGGGCACTAGCCGATTCTCAGCCGCTCCACCACGCGGCCGTTGACCAGGTGTTCCTCGATGATCTCGTCGATGTCCGCCTGGTCCACATAGGTGTACCAGACGCCCTCGGGATACACCACCAGCACCGGCCCTTCGCTGCAGCGGTCCATGCAGCCGGCGGTGTTGATGCGGCACTTGCCCGGACCGTTGAGATCCAGCGCCTTGATGCGGCGCTTGGCGTAGTCGCGCATGGCCTGGGCGTCGTGATCGGCGCAGCAGGCGGCGCCATCCTCGCGCTGGTTGGTGCAGAAGAATACGTGGTAGCGGTAGTAGTTCGACATGGCCGGCGGCAGGGCAAAACAGCATTATCCCGGATTTTCCATGGGCGCGCCCCGGGCACACTACCCCGGCTCCGGGCAGCGCGCCAATCCGCGTCCAATGGACCGCCCGGGATTATAACTGCCCGCTCATTCCAGCCGGTCATACTTGCGGCTGTGGCCCCGGGCCTTGTCCACCGGATACTTGCGCGCGTTGACCTCCAGCTTGGCGAAGGCGGCTTCCAGCGGATCGATGTTAAGCACGTCCGCCAGACGCACCAGATAGATCAGCACGTCGCCGATTTCCTCGGCCACCGCCTGGCGCGTGCCGGCATCGAGGGCGCGGCTTTCGTCCTGGGTCAGCCACTGGAAGGGCTCCACCAGCTCGGCCGCCTCCACGATCAGGGCCATGGCCAGGTTCTTCGGACTGTGGAACTGCTCCCAGTCCCGTTCACGGGCGAACTCGCGCACGCGGGCACGCAGGGTGGCAAGGTCTTGCTGGGCTGTGGTCTCGTGGGTCATGTCAGGCTCCGGCTGTGGCAGTCAGTCTGTCAGAAGCTCATCGGGGGCGTCGCGGGCAGGCTTGCCGCCGGCCCCCATCGCGCGCATGATGGAGCAATATCGCGGTCATGCGTGCCCTATAACCTTTGGCAGATTGTATGGCCCGAATATTGCATGCTCTCATCGCCGCTTCCCCGAAAAAACCGGGGGAGGCGCCCGGCGCGGGCGAAACGCCATGAAAGACGCATACTTGTCTGCCATAATTGATGTGCCTTATCAATAACACTTCTGCCGAGAATTCATCATCGGGACCTTCAGGAGGGGAAAAATGAACGGACTCACGACGCGCATCTTCGCCATTCTGTCCGCCGGCTTCGCGCTTTTGGCGGCGGGCTGCGCCAGCACCGGCGACTTCCCGCCCGCGCCGGCCAGGGCCGACATCAAGGGTGCGCCGGACTATCTCATTGGCCCCGGCGATTCCCTGAGCATTCAGGTGTGGCGCAACCCGGAAGTGTCCGCCACCGTGACCGTGCGTCCCGACGGCAAGATCAACACGCCCCTGGTGGATGACATGGTCGCCGCCAACAAGACGCCCACCCAGCTGGAACGGGATCTGGAAAAACACCTCGCCAAGTTCATCCAGGACCCCATCGTGACCGTGATGGTGACCGGCTTCAATGGTCCCTACAGCCAGCAGATCCGCGTGATCGGTCAGGCGGCCAAGCCCCAGGCCCTGCAGTACCGCGAGAAGATGAGCCTGATGGACGTCATGATCGCGGTGGGCGGCATCACCGATTTCGCCGCCGGCAACAAGGCCACCATCGTCCGCACCTATGGCGGCAAGCAGCAGCAGTTCTCCGTGCGCCTGGAAGATCTCATCCGCGGCGGTGACATTTCCGCCAACGTGGAGATGATGCCGGGCGACGTGCTCATCATTCCCGAAAGCTTCTTCTGACCAGCGGCGGTTGGGCCCTGCTCCGGCCGCGAGGGGTGCGCCATGCATGAAGTCCTCGCCAAACTGATGTCCTATCTGCGTGCCATGTGGCTGCGCCGCTGGTATGCGGTGGGGGTCGCCTGGGTGATTGCTCTGGCCGGCTGGACCTGGGTGTATCT
>JBBFMG010000029.1:0-14144 GCA_037478575.1 Burkholderiales bacterium
GGTGTATCTCACACCCAACCGGTACGAGGCCACGGCGCGGGTGTACATCGACACCCAGTCCATCCTCAAGCCCCTGATGTCGGGGCTCACCGTGGCGCCCAACATGGACCAGATCGTGACCATGATGACGCGCACCCTCATCTCCCGTCCCAACATGGAAAAGGTGGCGCGCATGACCGACCTGGACGTCACCGCCAAGACGCCCAAGGAGATGGAGGCCCTGCTCGACGGCCTGGCCAGCGACATCAAGCTGGAGGCGGCGCGGGGCGACAACCTTTACGTCATCCGCTATCAGCACCGGGATCCGGAGACGGCCAAGCGGGTGGTGCAGTCCCTGCTCACCATCCTGGTGGAGAGCAGCCTGGGCACCAAGCGCAAGGACACGGACACCGCCAAGCGTTTCATCCAGGACCAGCTCAAGAGCTACGAGGAAAAGCTCATCGCCTCCGAGAATGCCCTCAAGGAATTCAAGCAGAAACACGTGGGGCTGATGCCCGGCGAAGGCGGTGACTATTTCGCCAAGCTGGCCGCCGCCCAGCAGGCCCTGTCGGAAGCCCAGCTCGCCCTGCGCGAGGCGGAGTCGCGGCGTGACCAGCTGAAGCGCCAGCTCGCCGACGAACGTCCCGAGATCGAAAAGGAAGCCCAGCCCCTGGCGGCGGCCAATCCGGAACTCGATGCCCGCATCCAGGAGCAGCAGCGGCGGCTGGACCAGCTGCGGTTGGTCTATACCGACCGCCATCCCGACGTGGTGGCCACCAGGCGCCTGATCGAACAGCTGGAAAACCAGAAGCGGGAGGATGCCAAGAACATCAAGCCCACCGCGGCTTCCGCCGGCAGCTCGCCCAACCCCTACTATCAGCAGCTGGGCATCGCCCTGGCCGAGGCCGAGGCCAACGTCGCCTCCCTCAGAGCGCGGGTGAACGAGCTGGCCGCGCGCCACGCCCAGCTCAAGCAGGCGGTCAACATGGTGCCCCAGGTGGAGGCCGAGCTCACCCAGCTCACCCGCGACTACGAGGTGCAGAAAGCCAATTACGAACAGCTGCTCAAGCGGCTGGAGTCGGCGGAGATCTCGGAACAAATGGAATCCAAGACCGAGGTCATCGATTTCCGCGTGGTGGATCCTCCGCGCGTGCCGTCCAAGCCCGCCTTCCCCAACCGGCCCCTGCTCCTGTCCCTGGTGCTGCTGGTGGCCCTGGGCGCGGGGATCGCGGTGGCCTTCCTGGTCAGCCAGATCATTCCCGTCATTCCGGATCGCACCGCGTTGCGCGCGGTGGCCGACTATCCCATCCTGGGCTCGGTTTCCAAGGTGTGGAGCCCCGCCCAGAAACGGCAACGCCGGCGCGGGCTCATCGCCTTCGCCGCTTCTGTGGCCAGCCTGATCGGTGCCTGGGGCGTGCTCGTCTCGGCCCTGGCGCTGCTGGGCCGGGCCGCCTGATTTCAGCGGGGAGGAAGCCATGAGTCTCATCGAGAAAGCCGTCGACAAACTGGGCAGCGGGACCCCTCCGGCTGCTTCCCCGGCAGGTTCCCAGGAGCAACGAGCCGACGAGGCAGCGGCAGCCACGGCCAAACCGGACGTCATTGCCCAGGCGATGGAAAAGCAGGCGGCCCCCGCCCCTGCCCGGGAACCCGGCCGCAGCGCCGCGCCGACCACCACCCAGAGCGTCACCATCAACCTGGCCCGTCTCAAGAGTGCCGGCTTCGTCACCCCGGATGCGGAGCGCACCGAGATCGCCGAGGAGTTCCGTCTCATCAAGCGGCCCCTGCTCATCAACGCCACGGGTCAGGGTGGGGAGGCGGTGCCCCGCGGCAACATGATCCTGGTGACGAGCTCCCTGCCGGGCGAGGGCAAGACCTTCTGCGCCATCAATCTCGCCATCTCCATCGCCATGGAGCTGGACCGCACGGTGCTTTTGGTGGACGCCGACGTGGCCAAGCCCAAGCTGCTCCACTACCTGGGCGTGCAGGGCGAGAAGGAGGGCCTGCTCGACGTGCTGCGCAACGACAGGATCTCGCTCGCCGACGTGCTGCTCAAGACCAACATCGAGAAACTCACCCTGCTGCCCGCGGGCAAACCCTACAAGCACGCCACCGAGCTGCTGGCCAGCGAGGCCATGAACCGGCTGGTGGACGACATGGCCAACCGTTACGCGGACCGCATCGTGATCTTCGATTCGCCGCCGCTGCTGGCGACCTCGGAAGCCAGCGTGCTGGCGTCCCACATGGGCCAGATCGTGATGGTGGTGGAGGCCGACCGCACGCCCCAGAGCGCCCTGCGCGAGGCGCTGGAGCTGATCGGGGATTCGGGTGCCGCCATCAGCCTCTTGCTCAACAAGACCACCGGGCCCCAGAGTGCCGGCGGCTATTACGGCTACGGCTATGGCTACGGGAAGTACGGAACCTGAGCGGTGAGACGATACACGGGGAGGATCACAACCGAGATGCGACGCATCCACACCCTGCGCGGGGCAGCGCTGGCTGCCGCGCTGGCGGCGGCCCTGCCCACGGCCCATGCCGCTGACTGGAAGTTCGGCGCGGGAGTCAGCGCCAGGGAGACCTACACCGACAACGTGGGCCTGTCGGCGAGCAACCGCAACAGCGATTTCATCACCGAGCTCACACCCTACGTCACCGCCTCGAAGAAAGGCGCGCGGCTGGAGGCGGACTTCTCCTACCGCATGCAGAACCTGTTCTATGCCGACCAGAGCAGCCGCAGCCGCACCTATCACCAGCTTGCCGCACGGGGCAAGGCCGAGCTCTACGAAAACGAGTTGTTCCTGGATGCCACCGCGGCCATCACCCAGCAGGTCACGTCCCTGCTGGGCCCAATCGGCGCCGACACGGCCACCACCGCCGGCAACCTGACCAATGTCAGCCAGATCACCCTGAGTCCCTACTGGCGGCACCGGTTCGGTGCCACCGCCACGGGCCTGTTGCGCTACAGCCACAGCGAGGTGCGTTCGGGGAGCGGGGTGTCGGACTCCACCGTGGATGGCGTGCAGGCGGCACTGGAGAGCGGCAGCGCCTTCCGGGATTTTTCCTGGGGGCTGCACCACAGCAGCCAAAGCATCGACTACAAGAGCCGGCCCGACGTGCGCCTGTCCAGCACCTACGGCACCCTGGGCTACCGTATCCTGCCCCGCGTGCGCCTGAATGCCACCGTGGGCTATGACGACAACAACTACGTGCCCCTGGGCGGACAGAAACCGGCCGGCAGTTTCTGGCAGGTGGGGGCCACCTGGAATCCCACGGTGCGCAGCGAGGTATCCGCCTTCACCGGCGAGCGCTATTTCGGCAAGACCTATGGCCTGAAGCTGGACCATCGCATGCGCCGCACCAACTGGCATGTGGGCTACAGCCGCGACGTGACCACCTTCACCAGCCAGTTCACGGTGCCCGCCACACTGTCCACGGCAGCCTTCCTGGACGCCCTCTATCAGGACAGCATCCCGGACGCCACCGCCCGCGCCCAGTTCGTGCAGACCCTGATCACCCTGCTCAATCTGCCGGCCACGCTGACCGATCCCCTCAACGTCCTGTCCCAGCTGGTTTACCTGCAGAAGCGCTTCGACGCCTCGGTGGCCTTCTCCACCGCGAAGACCACCACGGTGCTGTCCTACTACGATCTTTCCCGGGAGGCCCTGGAGTCGGGCACCACGGCGGGTACCCTGGTCGCCGGCGGTCCTTTCGCCAGCACCAACACCCTCAAGCAACGGGGGCTGAACTTCGGCATTTCCTGGCGCCTGTCGCCGCGGCTGACCGCCACCGGCTCCGCCAGCTTCACGCGCAACCGCTTCACCGCGCTGGACCGCACCGACAACCTCAAGGTGTTCAACCTGGGCCTCACGCGCAACTTCAACCCCCAGCTCACCGGCAGCCTGAACCTGCGCCACCAACAGCGCGACAGCGACGTTTCCGGTGCGGGCTACCGGGAAAACGCCGTGATCGGCACCGTCAACTACCAGTTCTGAGCAGGACCGCCGCCGTGTACGAAGCGTTCTACCACCTGCGTGCCAAGCCCTTCTCCCTCAATCCGGATCCGCGCTTCTTCTTCGCCAGCAAGGGTCACAAGCGCGCGATGGCTTACCTGGAATACGGGCTCAGCCTGAAGGAAGGCTTCATCGTCATCACCGGTGAGATCGGCGCCGGCAAGACCATGCTGGTGCGCAACCTGTTCCGCAAGCTGGAGCACGAGGACGTGGTGGCGGCGCAGATCGTCTCCACCCAGCTCGATGCCGACGACATGCTGCGTGCCGTGGCGGCAGCCTTCGGGCTGGAGCAGGAGGGGCTCAGCAAGGCCACCCTGCTCAAGAAGCTGGAAAGCTATCTGCTGTCCGTGCACCGCCAGGGCAAGCGGGCGCTGCTGGTGGTGGACGAAGCGCAGAACCTCTCGCCCCGGGCGGTGGAGGAGCTGCGCATGCTGTCCAATTTCCAGCATGGCAACGAACCCCTGCTGCAAAGCTTCCTGCTTGGCCAGCCGGAATTCCGCGCCACCCTGCAGAGCGAGGAGCTGCAGCAGCTCAAGCAGCGGGTGATCGCGTCCTATCACCTCTCGGCCATGGATGCGGCGGAGACGCGCGCCTACATCCAGCACCGGCTCGATCTGGTGGGCTGGCAGGGCGATCCTTCCATCAGCGATGCGGCCTACCAGCTGATCCACGAATTCACGGGGGGGATTCCGCGTCGCATCAATACCCTGTGCGACCGGCTGATGCTTTTGGGTTTCCTTGCCGAGAAGCATCACTTCGACCGGGCCGACGTGCAGGAGGTGATCGACGACCTGGCCCAGGAGGTGGCCTACAGCACCGCGCCGGTGAAATCCAGGCCCGGGTTGGCGGCCGTGCCCGCAGCGGGGGCGGCCCCGGGGCTGGAGGAGCGCATCGAGGGCATCGAGCGTTCCCTGAACCGGCTGCTTGCCATGATGCGCAAGCTGCTGCATGCCCTCGGCGAGGACAGGACCGGGGAGCGCATCTCCCATGGCTGAGCCGCACGCTTCCCTCGCCGGCGGTGTGCTGTGCGTGGTGGGCGCACGCCCCAATTTCATGAAGATCGCGCCCATCATGGCGGCCTTCGCCGAGGCCGGCATTCCCGCGCGCCTGCTGCACACCGGCCAGCATTACGACGAGGCGATGAACCATCGCTTCTTCAGCGACCTGGGCATTCCACAGCCGGACATCAACCTGGAAGTGGGCTCGGGCAGCCACGCCCAGCAGACCGCGGAGATCATGCGCCGCTTCGAACCGGTGCTGGATGCCCTGCGCCCCCGCGCGGTGCTGGTGGTGGGCGATGTCAATTCCACCATCGCCTGCGCCCTGGTGGCGGCCAAGAAGGGCGTGGCGGTGATCCACGTGGAGGCCGGGCTGCGCAGCTTCGACCGCACCATGCCCGAGGAGATCAACCGGGTGCTCACCGACCAGATCTCTGACCTGCTCTACACCACGGAGCGGGCCGCCGCGGCGAATCTGGTGCGGGAAGGCATCGATCCCGAGCGCATCCACTTCGTGGGCAACGTGATGATCGATACCCTGCGCCACAATCTGGCGCGCGCGGTGCCCGTCGCGGTGACACTGGCCGCCGCCGGCGTGAGCGGTTCGGTTTCCCCGGGCGGCTATGCCGTGCTCACCCTGCACCGGCCGTCCAATGTGGACGAGGCTTCCACACTGAGCCGGCTGCTGGCCACCATGAAGGAGATTGCGGCGCAACTGCCCCTGGTGTTTCCCCTGCACCCGCGCACCCGGGCGCGCATTCATGAATTCGGCCTTACAGACCTGATCGCCGATTCCCGCATTCATCTTTTGCCGCCCCAGGGTTATCTGGAAATGCTGGGGCTGATGCGCGATGCCCGCCTGGTGCTCACCGATTCGGGCGGCATCCAGGAGGAAACCACCGCCCTGGGCGTGCCCTGCCTCACCCTGCGCGAGAACACCGAGCGGCCCATCACCGTGGAGGAAGGCACCAATACCCTGGTGGGACGCTCCCGCGAGGCCATCCTGGGGGCGGTGGCGGACATTCTGGCCACCGGCGGCAAGGTCGGGCGTGTGCCGGAATACTGGGACGGCCAGGCGGCGCGGCGCATCGCCGGCCACCTGGCCGGCTGGCTGGGACTGTCTTCGGCGAGGACCGCGGCGGCATGAAGAATGCGATGACCATCGACGTGGAAGACTACTTCCAGGTCTCCGCCTTCGCCCCCCACATTCCCCGCGAGCACTGGGACCGGCTTCCCTGCCGCGTGGAGCGCAACGTGGAGCGCATCCTGACGTTGCTTGCCGAACACGACACGCGCGCCACCTTCTTCACCCTGGGCTGGGTGGCGGAGCGCCACCCGGGGCTCGTGCGCCGCATCGTCGAGGCCGGACACGAGCTGGCCAGCCACGGCTACGCCCACCAGCGCGCCAGCGAGCAGAGCCGGGCCGAGTTCCGTGCCGACATCGGCCGCGCCAAGAAAATCCTGGAAGACACGGCGGGCGTTGCCGTCCTGGGTTACCGGGCGCCCAGCTTCTCCATCAACCAGCACAACCTGTGGGCCCTGGACGAGCTGGCCGAGGCGGGCTACCGCTACAGCTCCAGCATCTATCCCGTACGCCACGACCATTACGGCATGCCGGATGCGCCGCGTTTCGCCCACCATCCCCGGGGTCACGACGGCGTGATGGAACTGCCGGCCACCACCGTGCACCTGTTCGGGCGCAACCTGCCCGCCGCGGGGGGTGGCTGGTTCCGGCTGCTGCCCTATCCCGTTTCGCGCTGGATGCTGCGCCAGGTGAACCGGCGCGACGGCCAACCCGGCATCTTCTACTTCCATCCGTGGGAGATCGACCCGGACCAGCCGCGCCAGCGCGGCGTGGGTCTCAAGACCCGCTTCCGGCATTACGTCAATCTGTCGCGCATGGAAGGCCGTTTGAGCCGCCTGCTCAGGGATTTCCAATGGGACCGGATGGACCGCATCTTCTTGCAAAAGACGCAGTGAATCCCACCGTGGTCCGGAGGCTGGCCGCCGCCGACGAGGCCCGCTGGGATGCCTTCCTGGCGGCTTGCCCGGAGGCCACCTTCTTCCACCGTGCCGGCTGGAAGACCGTGATCGAGCGCGCCTTTGGCCACCGCACCCATTACCTGTTCGCCGAGCGCGCGGGTGCCATCGTGGGCGTGCTGCCCCTCACCGAAATCAAAAGCCGCCTGTTCGGCCATGCCCTGATCTCCAACGCCTTCTGCGTCTATGGCGGCATCGCCGCCGCGGACGAGGCCGCGCGCCGGGCACTGGACGAATACGCCCGGGCCCTGGCGCGGGAGCTGGGCGTGGGGCATCTGGAGTATCGCCACCTGCGGCCCTTCCACAGCGACTGGCCGACCCAGGATCTCTACTGCACCTTCCGCCGGGAAATCGCCCCGGACGTGGAAGCCAACCTCAAGGCCATTCCGCGCAAGCAGCGCGCCATGGTGCGCAAGGGCATGAAGAACGGCCTCAAGGCCGAATTCGATGCCGGCGTGGAGCGCTTCTATGCCCTGTTCGCCGACAACGTCCACCGTCACGGCACCCCCGCCCTGCCGCGCCGCTATTTCGCCCTGCTGCGCGAGGTGTTCGGCGCCGACTGCGACGTGCTCACCGTCACCCACCAGGGCCGCCCGGTGTCCAGCGTGCTCACCTTCTGGTTCCGCGACGAGGTGCTGCCCTATTACGCGGGGGACGTGCCGGCCGCGCGGGAACTGGCGGCCAACGATTTCAAGTACTGGGAACTGATGCGCCATGCCTGCGAGCGCGGCTGCCGGGTGTTCGACTACGGGCGCAGCAAGCGCGGCACCGGGCAGTTCGATTTCAAGAAGAACTGGGGGTTCGAGCCCCAGCCCCTCTATTACGAATACGATCTCGTGCGCCTGGCCGGAATTCCCCAGCACAACCCCGCTAATCCCAAATACCGGCTGTTCATCGAGTTGTGGAAGCGCCTGCCCCGGCCCCTGGCCAATGCCCTGGGCCCTGCCATCGTGAAGAACCTGGGATGAGGGGCCGCTGCGCCGCGCCAGCGCCCTCCGGAACGAAGGCCGCATGACCGACCTGCTCTACCTGGTGCACCGGATTCCCTACCCCCCCAACAAGGGCGACAAGATCCGCTCCTTCCACCTGCTTGCCCATCTGGCACGGCGTCACCGGGTGCATCTGGGTGCCTTCGTGGACGATCCTGCCGACTGGGCCCACGCGCCGGCCCTGAGCGAATGGGTCAAGGGGGAGCTGTGTCTGCTGCCCCTGGATCGGCGCCGGGCCCTGCTGCGCAGTCTCACGGGCTTCGTCACCGGCGAGCCCGTGACCCTGCCCTGGTACCGGGACCGCCGCATGCAGCGCTGGGTGGATGCGCGCCTGGCCGCCGGCGTGGACCGGGTGCTGGTGTATTCCTCGTCCATGGCGCCCTACGTGCTGGCGCGCAGCGGGGTGCGGCGCGTGATCGACTTCGTGGACATGGATTCGGACAAATGGCGCCAGTATGCGGCGAGTCGTGCCTGGCCGGTGAGCGCCCTGTACCGGCGGGAGGCGCGCCGGCTGTTTGCCTTCGAGCGAAAGGTGGCGCTCACCTTCGATGCCGCCACCTTCGTCTCCGAGGCCGAGGCGGCCCTGTTCCGCCGTCTCGCCCCGGAGAGCGCGGGCCACGTCTCGGCCTTCAGCAACGGCGTGGACACGGACTACTTCTCCCCCGCCGCGGCGGGCGCCAACCCCTATCCCGCCGGCACCCGGGCGCTGGTGTTCACCGGTGCCATGGACTACTGGGCCAACGTGGATGCCGTCTCCTGGTTCGCCTCGGAAGTCTGGCCCGGCCTTTACAGACGCCATCCCGGCAGCGCCTTCTACATCGTCGGCGCCCGGCCCGTGCCTGCCGTCGAGGCGCTGGGCCGGCAGCCGGGTGTGGTGGTCACCGGCGGCGTGCCCGACGTGCGCCCCTGGCTCGCTCACGCCGCGGCTGCGGTGGCGCCCCTGCGCATCGCGCGCGGCATCCAGAACAAGGTGCTGGAAGCCATGGCCATGGCCCGCGCCACGGTGGTATCACCCCAGGCGCTGGAAGGCATTCGCGCCCGCCCCGGCGAGGAACTCCTGGTGGCCGACGGCGCCGGCGAGTTTCTCGCCCGCTGCGGCGAACTCCTGGATGACCCGGCCCGCGCTGCGGAAGTGGGCCGGCGCGCCCGCGCCCGCGTGCTGGCCGATTACGCCTGGGCGGTGCATCTGGCACGGGTGGACGCGCTGCTCGAGGGCGCCTCCGCCGTCACCCTGTCACCCACGCTCGAGGCGCACGCATGAACGCCACCGGCAACCCACCCTGGCCGCGCGCGGCCTGGATCGCCCTGGCGGGCGTGCTGGCCCTGTTCGTCATCTACTGGCCCACGGTGGCATCCACCGTGGCCATTTGGCGGCGCTCGGACACCTTCGCCCACGGCTTTCTCATCTTTCCCATCTCCGCCTGGCTCATCTGGCAGCGGCGCCGGGAAATCGCCGCCCTGAGTCCGGTGCCGGACTGGCGGGGTGTCATCCTGCTGGCCGGGCTGGGCCTGGTCTGGCTCGCGGCGGAGGTGGCCCGGGTGCTGGTGGTGCAGCAGCTCGCCCTGGTGGCCATGGTCCCCGCCCTGATGTTCACCCTGCTGGGTTGGCGCGTCACCTGGGCCATGGCGTTTCCCCTGGCCTTCCTGCTGTTCGCCGTGCCCATGGGCGAATTCCTCATCCCGCCCATGATGGAATTCACCGCGGACTTCACCGTGGCGGCCCTGCGCCTCACCGGCATTCCGGTCTATCGCGAGGGCACCTTCTTCACCATCCCCAGCGGCAACTGGTCGGTGGTGGAGGGCTGCAGCGGCCTGCGCTATCTCATCGCCTCCTTCACCCTGGGCACCCTCTACGGCTACCTCACCTACCGCAGCCTGAAAAAACGCCTGCTGTTCGCCGTGGCTTCCATCGTGGTGCCCATCATCGCCAACGGCCTGCGTGCCTACATGATCGTGATGATCGCCCACCTGTCGGACATGCGCCTGGCCCTGGGGGTGGACCATTACATCTACGGCTGGGTGTTCTTCGGACTGGTGATGCTGCTCCTGTTCTGGATCGGCTCCTTCTGGCGCGAGGACGAGACGGAGCAAGCTGCTGCCCACGTGGTGGAATATGGCTGGGCGCCTCCCCGCGGCCTGGTGCCCATGCTGGCCGCCGGCCTGGTGGTCGCCGCGCTGTGGCCCGGTTATGCGGCCTATCTTGAAGGACTCGCCCCCAAGAATCTGGCTGTGCGCCTGGACCCGCCCGCCGGCCGCAATGGCTGGCGCATGGTCGGACCGGTCACCGACTGGCGGCCCGAATACAAGGGCATGGACGCAAGCCTCCACCAGACCTATGCCCGGGACGGGCGCGTGGTGGGCGTGTTCCTCGCCTATTACCGCTACCAGCGTCAGGATGCCGAGCTGATCAACAGCCAGAACGTGATGGTGCGCCAGAAACACCCGGTGTGGAGCAACGTGGGCGAGACGAGCCGGCGTGTGCAGCTCGCAGGCCGGCCGGTGGCGGTGGTGGAGACGCGCCTTAGGTCCGCGCCCCAGCGCCTCCTGGTGTGGCACTGGAACTGGCTCAACGGGCCCTTCACGATCAACCCCTACTGGGCCAAGTTCTATGAGGCGCGCGCGCGGCTTTTGGGCCACTGGGACGATGCCGCGGCCATCATCGTCTATACCCCCTACGAAGACCAGCCGGAGGGAGCGGCGCACACCCTGCAGGAATTCCTGAACGACATGCTGCCCGCCCTCACGGCCACCCTGGCGCAGGCGGCAGACACGTGAGCACCCACGCCATTCCCCTCATCGCCCACGTGGTGCACCACTTCGACACGGGCGGCCTGGAAAACGGCATGGTGAACCTGCTCAACCGCATTCCCCCCGGCCGTTACCGCCATGCCGTGGTGTGCCTCGCGGGTTATTCCGACTACCGCCTGCGCATCACCAACCCGGCGGTGGAATTCCACGCCCTGGGCAAGCGGCCGGGCAAGGACCCCGGCCTCTGGCTGCGGCTGGCACGCCTCCTTAAGCGGCTCGCCCCGGACATGGTGCACACGCGCAATCTCTCTGCGCTGGAGGGCCAGTTCGTGGCGGCGGCCTGTGGCGTGCGCGCCCGCGTGCACGGCGAGCATGGCCGCGATGTGTTCGATCTGGCAGGCACAAACCGCAAATACAACCTGCTGCGCCGTCTGGCGCGGCCGCTGGTGCACCACTACATCGCCGTGTCCCAGGATCTCGCGCGCTGGCTCGCGGACACCGTGGGCGTGCCTGCCAGCCGAATCACCCAGATCTACAACGGCGTGGACGGGCAACGCTTCCATCCCCGCAGCGGGGCGCGCCCCGGCGTCGGTCCCGCAGGTTTCGCCGATGCCGGCTGCGTGGTGATCGGCAGCGTGGGCCGCATGGCGGAAGTGAAGGACTTCCCCACCCTGATGCAGGCCTTCGTGCAGCTGGCTGCCCTGCGCGGCAACGTGCGCCTGATGATCATCGGCGAAGGTGTGAGCCGCGCCCACTGCCAGGCCATCGCCGAAGCCGCGGGCGTGGCGGACCGGGTCTGGCTGCCGGGGGAGCGGGCCGACATCCCGGAACTGATGCGGGCCATGGACGTGTTCGTCCTGCCCTCCTTGGGCGAGGGCATTTCCAACACCATCCTGGAGGCCATGGCCAGCGGCCTGCCGGTGGTGGCCACGCGTGTCGGCGGCAATCCCGAGCTGGTGGAAGACGGCATCACCGGCCGGCTGGTGCCGCCAGGCCGGCCCGGGGAGCTGGCACGGGCGTTGCTTGAATACGTGGACGATCCCGTGCGCCGGGGCCAGGCCGG
Source organism: Burkholderiales bacterium (assembly GCA_037478575.1). Taxonomy (GTDB): domain Bacteria; phylum Pseudomonadota; class Gammaproteobacteria; order Burkholderiales; family Thiobacteraceae; genus Thiobacter. The sequence goes on from JBBFMG010000029.1 coordinate 11,825, forward strand.
CGCCGCCGCACGGGCCCGCGTGGACGCCCGCTTCAGCCTGGACGCCATGGTGCGCGGATATCTTGGCGTCTATGACGAAGTGCTGGCGCGCCACACACCCCGATCGAGCGTGGCCCGCGCCGCGGGCCGGGGCTGACGACCAACCACCATGTGCGGCATCGCAGGCATCTTCGATCTTGACGGCGAACGTCCCATCGACCGGGCGCTGCTCGCGGCCATGAACGAACGCCAGCACCACCGTGGGCCGGACGAAACCGGGCTGCATCTGGAGCCCGGCATCGGGCTCGCCCACAAGCGCCTGTCCATCATCGACCTCGCCTCCGGCCAGCAGCCCCTGTTCAACGAGGATGGCAGCGTGGCGGTGGTGTTCAATGGCGAGATCTACAACTTCGTCGAGCTCATGCCCGAGCTGCGGGCGCTCGGGCACGTGTTCCGCACCCATTGCGACACGGAGGTGATCGTCCACGCCTGGGAGCAATGGGGCGAGCAGTGCGTCGACCGTTTTCGCGGCATGTTCGCCTTTGCCCTGTGGGACCGCAACCGGCGCACCCTCTTTCTCGCCCGCGACCGTTTCGGCGTCAAACCGCTCTTTTATGCGCTCCTGCCCGATGGGCAGTTCCTGTTCGGCTCGGAGCTCAAGGTGCTCACCGCCCACCCGGGCTTCGCGCGCGTGCTGGATCCCCTGGCCGTGGAGGATTACTTCGCCTACGGCTACATTCCGGAACCCCGCACCATCTACCGCGACTGCTTCAAGCTGCCGCCCGGCCACACCCTCACCCTGCGCCGGGGCGCGCCGCTGCCCGCCCCGCGCCAGTATTGGGACATTCCCTTCCGTCCGGTGGGGCCCGTTGGCCTCGCCGATGCCCAGGAAGAACTGGTGGAACGCCTGCGCGAAGCGGTCAAGATCCGTCTCATGGCGGAAGTGCCCCTGGGGGCCTTCCTCTCGGGTGGCGTGGATTCCAGCGCCGTGGTGGCCATGATGGCCGGACTGTCGGCGGAGCCGGTCAATACCTGCTCCATCGCCTTTTCCGACCCGGCCTTCAACGAAGCCGCCTTCGCCCAACAGGTGGCGCGGCGCTACCACACCCGCCACCACGTGGAGACGGTGGATGCCGACGACTACGACCTCATCGACCGGCTTGCCGGCCTTTACGACGAACCCTTCGCCGATTCCTCCGCCCTGCCCACCTACCGGGTGTGTGAGCTGGCGAAGCGCCACGTCACCGTGGCCCTCTCCGGAGACGGCGGCGACGAGAATTTCGCCGGCTATCGGCGCTACCGCTGGCACCTCTACGAAGAGCGCCTGCGTGGCCTGTTGCCGGATGGCCTGCGGCGGCCCCTGTTCGGCCTGCTGGGCCGGCTCTACCCCAAGCTCGACTGGGCGCCGAAAGTGCTGCGCGCCAAGTCCACCTTCGAGGCCCTGGCGCGGGATGCAGTCGCGGGCTACTTCCACGGTGTCTCCGTCCTGGGCGACCCCCTGCGCAACAGGCTGTTCAGCACCCGCTTCAGGCGCGAGCTGCAGGGCTACCAGGCCGTGGAAGTGCTGCGCCGGCACGATGCCCACGCGCCCAAGGACGACCCGGTCTCGCGCGTGCAGTATCTCGACATGAAGACCTACCTGGTGGGCGACATCAACACCAAGGTGGATCGCGCCAGCATGGCCCACGCCCTGGAAGTGCGCGAGCCCCTGATGGACCACGTGTTGATGGAATGGGTGTCCGGCCTGCCCCGTTCCCTGAAGCTTAACGGGCGGGAGGGCAAATACGTCTTCAAGAAGGCCATGGAACCCTACCTGCCCCACGAGGTGCTCTACCGCCCCAAGATGGGTTTCGCCGTACCCCTGGCGAGCTGGTTCCGCGGGCCCCTGCGCGCGCGGGTGCGCGAAGCGGTGCTGGGCAGCCGCCTGGCGGACACCGGCTGGTTCGACATGACCTTCCTGCGGGAAATGGTGGACCAGCACCAAAGCGGCGTGCGGGATTTCAGCGCGCCCCTCTGGAGCCTGCTCATGTTCGAGGCGTTTCTGCGGCTGGATGGTACGCGGGGCAGCGTCGGGAGCGCGGGATCGTGAGCGAGGGGAGAGCACAGCAGATCTCGGGACGTAGCGCCCCACGTGCGCGCCCCACCGATGCTCAATGGATTGCGTCGTTTGACTACCTGCGCCTGTTTGCGATGGGCTTAGTAACGGTGCAGCACGCGCTTTCCGTCGCCGGATACTACGCGGACACCACTTGGAACAACGTTAACTGTCAAGTCCCGGACGATCATATGGCCGCTTGTGAAACAGATGTGGATGCGTGCGATGCCATTCCTTCATGGCTTG
>JBBFMG010000030.1:0-14140 GCA_037478575.1 Burkholderiales bacterium
GCGATTTCAATACCCCGCGCACGACGCGTTCTGGGATGCTCGGGGGGATGCCGGTGGCGGTCAGCGCGGGATTGTGCCATGCGCCGTGGCGGGAGGGCGCTGGCATGCTCGCTCCGCTTCCGACCAACCGGATCCTGATGGTTGATGTGCGGAATCTTGATCCCGAGGAGGCGATGCTGATTGCTGCTACCGATGTGACGATCGCGCGATTCGGACCGGACGGCTCGATCGCTGACATCGCGGAGGCCGCGCACCGGCTGGCGGGAACGGTGGCCCGACACGGCGCGGTGGGCACCATTGCCAGCATCGACCTGCGTCACCATCATCCGGATCTCATGGAACAGGGTCGGCGCTGCCGGGACAAAGCCACCCTGGACCGGCTCAACCTGATCGCCCTGGACCGGGAAATCCGCTCCGCGCTGGCGCTGGCCGAGGGACGCGGGCTGATCGCCGTGAACGTGATGAAGGCGGTGACGGAACATGCGGCCCTGGTGCGCCAGGCCTGCGCCAGCGGGGCCCAGGCCATCGTCATGGGGGCAGGGCTTCCCCTGGATCTGCCGGATCTCACTGCGGATTTTCCGGAGGTCGCATTGATCCCCATTCTGTCCGATGTGCGCGGTGTGCAGATCGTGCTCAGGAAATGGCTGCGCAAGAACCGCCTGCCGGATGCCATCGTGATCGAGCATCCCCGCTATGCGGGCGGCCATTTGGGTGCGCCGCGTCCGGAAGAGATCGACGATCCCCGCTTCGATTTTCCGCAGGTTCTGGAAGGGGTGTTCGCACTGTTCCGGGAGCTTTGCATCGAGCGGGAACGCATCCCCCTGATACTCGCGGGTGGCATCAACAGCCACGAGAAGGTGCGCGCGCTGCTGGAACTCGGTGCCTCCGCGGTGCAGATCGGCACGCCCTTCGCGGTGACGCTGGAAGGGGATGCCCATCCCAATTTCAAGAAGGTGCTGGCCGAGGCCAAGCCCGAGGACATCGTCACCTTCATGAGTGTGGCGGGGCTGCCTGCGCGTGCCGTGCTCACACCCTGGCTGCGCAATTATCTGAAGCGCGAGAAGAAACTGCAGGCCTGCGCCAAAAGCGGACGGGAGCGCTGCGCGTCCGCCCTCCACTGCCTGATTTCCTGTGGACTGCGCGATGGGATTGCCCGGGCCGGCCAATTCTGTATCGATGCCCAGCTGGCGGCAGCCCTGCGCGGTGACATCAACAAGGGTCTGTTTTTTCGCGGCGCGGAGAGCCTGCCCTTTGGCAGTGCCATCCGCAGCGTGGAGGACCTATTGCGCTACCTGCTCACGGGCTGGCGGCCTGCTCCCAGCGGGTGATGCGCCGGTCGAAGTCGAGATAGCAGCGCCACGCCGCCAGGATGTTACGCCCCAGCAGCAGGAAGGAGAGTGCGCTCGCAGCGAGGGCGGGGTAGAACAGTGCCGGAACGAAGGGTGCAGCGGCGAGCAGCAGCAGCGCCACCTCGTGGGACAGGGCCTGGCGCCGGGCGGGGGCGTCTGCAATGACCTGCTTCATGTTGGGCGTGCTGCCGCGGGGTGGATGTCGGCTTTGCAGGTGCAGCCAGACCAGAAACGGCACGATCTTGTAGAGCATGCCGTTCACCGCAGACAGGGCAAAGCCCATGATCCAGAGCATGCCCACGAACAGTGGGCGCACCGCGGCCTGATCCCAGGCCGGCAGCAGCCAGGCCAGTACTGTGGCCAGGGCCGCCGCAAGCAGGCTTGCCATGGCCACCCGCCAGAAACGCAGCGTGACATCGGCCTGACGGCGACGACGCTTTTGCTGCAGATGCAGGGTGGCCAGGGCGAAGCTCAGGAAACCCGCGAGCAGCACCGGCAGGGCGAGGGTCTGCGCGGCCGGGGCGTCCCACAGCCGGCCGACACTCAAAGCGCACAGACCAAGCAGGATCGCCGCGTCCAGCACTCGCGCAAGCCACGGTGGATAGGGGGGTGTCATCTGAAACATGGGCACCACCTGGTAGGCCACGCCGATCACCAGCAGTCCCACCCAGCCGAGCAGACCCCAGCTCAGATGCACGTCGGCGAGGACGGGCAGGGCGAGTGTTCCGTGGCCGGCGTAGTGCCAGGCCGCGAGCAGGCCCAGGGACACGGTGACCGCAAGCGCGGCCAGCGCCATGCGCATGCCGCGGGTGGTGGCATTGCGCACGGGCGCCGCGCCCAGCGCCGCCAGGCCAAGGACGGCCAAAGCCAGCAAGGACCACGCCAGGAGAGGCAGCGCGGCCAGCGCGATGTCCGTGCGTCCCCACGCGAAGCCGGCTGCGAGCAGCAGCGTGCCGATGACAAGCGGCGGGTGGAGCAGCCAGGCGGTCCCCACGGGCCGCCTGAGCACCGCTCCGGCGACCACCGGCAGCATCTGCAACAGGGCCCCGATCATGCACAGGGCCAGCACGCCCAGGGTGATCAAGTGGGTGGCGGCGAGCACCGCCGGATGCCAGCGGCTGGTCAATGCTGCCGGGCCGGCCGTGGCCAACACGCCCGCTGCCAGCAGGCCGAAAAGGGGTGCCGTGAGGAAAAACCGCAGGGGCACGGAAATGGGCGGCGCTTGCTCCAGGGAGAGGGCCGAGGTGGACATGACCGCGCTACTCCTGCCAGATCAGGACGGCGAAGCCTCCATCAGCCAGCGGTTCCGTCCGCCTGCTGTAGCCGTAGCGGTCAAGGATGCCGTAGAGGGGAAAGGGCTCGCGCGGCAGCAGGACGCGCAGCCGCTCCCCCGGCGCGAGTTCGTCAAGCGCTTCGAGCGTGCGCTCCAGGGGCTCCGGCGGCTCCAGCGCCCGGACGTCCAGCACCCGCTCGCGCACGGTTTCCGCCATCGTCAGCCCATGGCCTGCATGCGCGCCAACAGGTCTGCGCTTTCCCGGGCGAGCAGCCGGTCGCACATGGGATAGAGGATCTGCTCTTCTTTGAGGTTGTGCTGCTCCATGAGCACGAGCAGGGTTTCCGCCGCGCCGGCATAGGCCTCGCGGTCGCGGCGGGCGAGCGCCTCGCCCATGGCTGCCAGCAGCTCGCGCATGTCTTCATGTTCGGCGCGCATCACCCGCGAAGGCCCGCTGCTGTTGCCCGTGGCGGCTTCGAAGGCCGGGAACAGGACTTCCTCCTCCATCGCCAGGTGGCGCGCCATGGCGGCATGGAAACCGGCGAAGTGCGCGGCGGCCCGCTCCCAGTCACCGCCGGCGACGGCCGCTTCGGCCTGGGCGAAGGCTTCGTCACAGCGCGCATGATCTGCGCCGAGATAGCCACGAATGGTTTCCATGATGGGCCTCCGTTGACGGATGGCCCATTGTGCGCCGGGCACCCGCCGCCGGCCTTGACGGGCATCAAGATCCGCCCTGATGACGGCGCAGGGCGTCCACGTCCGGGATGGTGATGCGCCGGCCCTCCACCCGGATCAGGCCGGCCTCGCTGAGATGGTGCAGGATGCGAGAAAAGGTTTCCGGGGTGAGATTGAGACGGGAGGCGATCACCTGCTTGCTCGCCGGGAGTTCCACCGCCGCATGGGGCTGCCCCAGACACTCGTGCTGCAGCAGGTAACCCACCACCCGCTGGGTGCCGGACAGGGAGCAGTAGGTCTCCATGTCGTGAATTAGCGAATGGAGGCGCAGGGAGAGGCCGGCGAGCATCTTGCGCGCCAGACCCGGGTCGCTGTCCATGGCCTGGAACAGCGCGCCCTTGGCGACATGTAACAGCAGGCTGTCCACCAGCGCCTGGGCGAACACCGGGTAGGGCTTTTCCATGAACATCACCGCCTCGCCGAAGCTTTGGCCGGCACCGATGATCTCCACCACTTTTTCCCCACCGTGGGCGGAAGGAAAGGCGAGCTTGATCTGGCCGTGGGCGACGATGTAAAAGCCATTGGCCGGATCTCCCCTCTGGAAGATCATCTCGCCCCGTTTCGGACGCAACTCGCGGCATCCCCGCGCAAGCTCGCTGAGCTGAGGTTCGGCGACCTGGCGGAAAAGAGGCACGTGAGCCAGGAGGCTGCGGATGTCGAGTTGGGGTCGTGCCATGAAGCACCCTTGCGTTGTTTTGACCGGATTGTACCTACCTTGCCCTGCCCGTCCCAGTCCGTGCGGGGGGCGCACTCCGTTCGTCCGGGGCCCAAACCTGCCGGGGTCGGAAAACTTGATCCGGGACAAGAATTCTCGTCAACTGTCTTGACCTAATCACAACATGTTGTAGCCTGGGCCTGTCGTTACCCCTAGAAATTGGGGTCATTGGCAAGGAGGGGGTGATGGAAACCACCGGATACGATGCAGCGACTGCTGGCGATCTCAGAACCACGGGGAAGCTGCCTCTCCCGCCGACCCAGGTTCTGAAACGGGATGGGCGGATCGTTCCATTCGATGCCGAACGCATTTGTTTCGCCATCCAGCGCGCAGGGCAGGCCACGAACGAGTTTGGTGAGGCCGAGGCCCGGCGCCTCGCCGGCCAGGTGGTGAAGGTGATCAGCCACCGTTTTGCGGGCCGGATGCCGTCCATCGAACAGATCCAGGATGTGGTGGAGCAGGCCCTGATCGCCGCCGACCATTTCCGCACGGCCCGTGCCTATATCGTGTACCGGGAGCAGCATCATCGCCTGCGCCAGGACCGCAAGACCGCGGTGGAAGTGGAAAGCACCATCAACGAGTATCTGGAACGGCGCGACTGGCGCGTGCAGGCCAATGCCAACCAGGGTTATTCTCTGGGCGGTTTGATTCTCAACGTCTCCGGCAAGGTCGTGGCCAACTATTGGTTGAACCATGTCTATCCGCCTGAAATCGGCGAGGCCCACCGCTGCGGTGACATCCACATCCATGATCTGGACATGCTGGCCGGCTACTGCGCCGGCTGGTCTTTGCGCACGCTTCTCAACGAGGGTCTGAACGGCGTACCGGGTAAGGTGGAGGCGGCGCCGCCCAAACACCTCTCCAGCGCCGTCGGGCAGATGGTTAATTTCCTGGGCACGCTGCAGAACGAGTGGGCGGGCGCCCAGGCTTTTTCCTCCTTCGACACCTATCTGGCGCCTTACGTAAGAAAGGATCGCCTCTCCTATGAAGAGGTCCGACAGTGCATCCAGGAGCTCATCTACAACCTGAACGTGCCATCCCGCTGGGGCACCCAGACGCCGTTCACCAACCTGACGTTCGACTGGACCTGCCCGGAGGACCTGCGCGAGCAGGTGCCCGTCATTGCCGGTGAGGAAATGCCCTTTACCTACGGTGAGCTGCAGGCCGAGATGGACATGATCAATCGGGCTTACATCGAGGTCATGACACGCGGCGATGCCAAGGGGCGCGTGTTCACCTTTCCGATCCCGACCTACAACATGACGCGGGACTTTCCATGGGAGTCCGACAATGCCAGGCTCCTGTTCGAAATGACCGCGAAGTATGGCCTGCCGTACTTCCAGAATTTCATCAACTCCGACCTCAAACCCAACATGATCCGCTCCATGTGCTGCCGCCTGCAGCTCGATTTGCGGGAGCTCCTCAAACGCGGCAACGGCTTGTTCGGTTCGGCGGAGCAGACGGGCTCGATTGGTGTGGTCACCATAAACTGCGCGCGGCTCGGTTATCTCTGTCGGGGTGACGAGGCAGAGTTGTTCCGGCGCCTGGACCGCCTGCTGGATCTGGGGCGCGACAGCCTGGAGATCAAACGCAAGGTCATACAGCGCCATATGGACAATGGCCTGTTCCCCTACACCAAGCGTTATCTGGGGACGCTGCGCAACCATTTCTCCACCCTCGGCGTGAACGGGATCAACGAAATGATCCGCAATTTCACATCCGACAGGGAGAACATCACCACGGAATGGGGGCATGACTTCGCCATGCGCCTGCTGACCCACGTGCGGGCGCGCATCATCACCTATCAGGAACAGACCGGACACATGTACAACCTGGAAGCCACGCCGGCAGAGGGCACCACCTATCGATTCGCCAAGGAAGACCAGGCACGCTTTCCGGACATCATCCAGGCGGGTACACCGGACATGCCCTACTACACCAACTCCTCCCAGCTGCCGGTGGGTTTCACGGATGATCCCTTCGAGGCACTGGAGCGCCAGGAGCCTTTGCAGCGTTTGTACACCGGCGGCACTGTGCTCCATTTGTACATGACAGAGCGCATTTCCACAGCCGAGGCCTGCGCCGCCCTGGTGCGCCGCGCCCTGGAACGCTTCAGCCTGCCTTATATCACGGTGACTCCCACCTTCTCGATCTGCCCGCGCCATGGGTATCTCGCGGGCGAGCATGAATTCTGTCCACTGTGCGACCAGGAGATCCTGGCGCGAAAACGGCAGTCTCCGTGCCACGTCTGACGCTAAGGAGGAAAAACGAATGGCTCGACATGAAGATGCTGATGAGCAGTGCGAAATCATCCTGCGTGAGGAGGAACGCCAACGCTGCGAGGTCTGGACGCGTGTCATGGGCTATCACCGGCCCGTGGCCTCGTTCAACATCGGCAAACAGGGAGAACATAGGGAACGCAGGTTCTTCCGCGAGGAACGGCTGCCGCCTCTGACATGACCCTTGCCGTCGGCGGCCTGGTCCGCTTTTCCACCTGTGACTATCCGGGGCACCTGGCGGCAGTTGTGTTTTGCCAGGGCTGCCCCTGGCGCTGCCGGTATTGTCACAACCCTCACCTGTTGCCGGTGAATGGTGCGCCAGCACTGACATGGCAGGACATCCGCGCCTTCCTCGAAACACGCCGGGGCCTGCTGGACGCGGTCGTCTTCAGCGGTGGCGAGCCGCTGCTCCAGTCCGGTCTGCCGGCTGCGGTCCGCGAGGTGCGCGCCCTCGGCTTTCGCGTGGGGCTGCATACGGGGGGGATTTATCCGGGTCGCCTGGCCCGACTTGTGCCATGGCTGGATTGGGTCGGCCTGGACGTGAAGGCCGGGTTCGCGGACTATGAGCGCATTACGGGTGTGGCGGGTAGCGGGAAGCGGGCGCGCGCCAGTGTGGAATTGCTGCTCGCGAGCGGTGTTGCCCATGAGTTGCGCACCACCATCCATCCCGCTCTCATGCATCCCGCGGCTCTCCTGGAGTTGGGAGAACAGTTGGCCGCAATGGGGGTATCCCGTTATTTCGTGCAAGCGTTCCGGCCAACCGGGGTGCGGGATTCCCTGCTGACCGGGGGAACGCTGGATTACCGGGCCTATAGAGAAGTGCTGGACACACTGGCCGGCCGTTTCCGCCATTTCGGCTTTCGCCCGGCGTAGCGCGGTTTGGCTGGATATCTGTCGGCTCGGACGTAAAACAAGATATGAGGATCGTAAACACGGTAAAATGTGACCGGGGAGGGGGGCCATCGGACATGGGACGGGCAATCGGTACTGCCTTGCACGAACGGGTGCACACCTTCGGCCAATACCTGCTTCGGCGCTTTGGCGAGCCGGTGCACAAGATCGCCCTGGATGCCGGTTTCACTTGCCCCAATCGGGACGGCAGCAAGGGGCGTGGCGGCTGTACCTTTTGCAACAATGCTTCGTTTAGTCCCAACGGGCGGCAACGGATCGCCGACCTGGAGGCACAGCTGGAACGGGGCCGGCAGGCCGTGGCATCGGTGACCGGGGCCCGGAAATTCATTGCCTATTTCCAGGCCTACACCAATACCTATGGGGACGTGGAGGAACTGGATGCCCTGTACCAGCGCGCCCTGCGGCATTCCGACGTGGTGGGTATTTCCGTCGGGACCCGGCCGGACTGTGTGCCACCGGAAGTGATCGCCCTGCTCGCGGGTTATCGTGCCGCCGGCTGGGAGGTCTGGCTGGAGCTGGGCCTGCAGTCCGCATTTGATGCCACGCTGGCGCGAGTCAACCGCGGCCACGGCCTTTCCGAGTACCGGTCTGCTGTCACCACTGCCCGCGCGGCGGAGATCCCCGTCTGTACGCATTTGATCCTCGGCCTGCCTGGAGAGGGCGAAGCGCATTTTCAGGCGACACTCGATGTAGTCCTGGATCTTGGTGTGGACGGTCTCAAGCTGCATCCCCTGCACGTGGTGCGAGGGACCCGGCTGGCCCATGAATGGCGTCGCGGGGAGTACCAGCCCATGCGGCTGGAGGATTATGTCCGATGCGCCTGCGACCTTATTGAGCGCACGCCGTCATCGGTCATCTTTCACCGGCTCACGGGCGTGGCCGGCCCGGACATCCTGCTCGCGCCTGACTGGTGTGGCCAGAAGTGGCCGGTACTCAACGCCATTGCACGTGAACTGAGTCGGCGGGGAACCTTCCAGGGGGCCCGCGCGACGGGGAGCAGGGAGTCTGTCCATGGATGGCATTGAACGCAGCTTGGAACTGGTATGCCCGGCGGGAAGCCTGCCGGCTCTCAAGAAGGCCGTGGACGGCGGCGCGGATTGTGTTTATCTGGGCTTTCGCGATGAAACCAATGCGCGCAATTTCCCCGGTCTGAACTTCGATGCAGCCAGTGCGCGGGAGGGCTTGAGCTATGCGCACCAAAGAGGCGTGAAGGTGTTTGCCGCGATCAACAGCTTTCCCCAGTCCCATGGCTGGGCGCGCTGGCAGCAAGCCGTGGATGTCGCAGCGGAACTTGGATTCGACGCAGTCATTCTCGCCGATGTCGGTCTGCTGGACTATGCGGCCCGTAATCACCCTGGGCTACGCCTGCATCTATCGGTACAGGCTTCCGCCACCAACTATGAGGCGATCAATTTCTACCACGAGCATTTCGGGATCCAGCGCGCGGTTTTGCCGCGCGTGTTGTCGATGGCGCAGGTGGAACACGTGGTGAAGCACACACCCGTTGAGATCGAGCTGTTCGGCTTCGGCGGGCTGTGCGTGATGGTGGAGGGCCGCTGCATTCTGTCTTCCTACGTCACAGGAGAGTCACCCAACACCCGCGGCGTGTGTTCACCGGCCAAGGCGGTGCGCTGGCAGCAGACCGCTATGGGGTTGGAGTCACGGCTGAATGGCGTGCTGGTGGACCGGTACGGCGAGGGCGAGCACGCCGGCTATCCCACCCTGTGCAAGGGCCGCTTCGAGGTGGGCGGCGAAACCTACTATGCAATCGAGGAACCCACCAGCCTGAACGCCATGGAACTGCTGCCCGAGATGCTGCGCATCGGCATCCGGGCAGTGAAAATCGAAGGTCGTCAGCGGAGCCCGGCGTACGTGGAACAGGTCACGCGCGTGTGGCGTCAGGCTATCGACATCTGTTCCCGTGCGCCCCAGGATTTCACTGTCGCGCCGGCGTGGTCGGCGGCCTTGGCCAACGTCGCAGAAGGTCGGCAGCACACGCTGGGAGCTTATCACCGGCCTTGGAAATGAAACCCATGAAACTGGCATTGGGCCCCATACTTTATTACTGGGAGCGGGACAAGGTTTTCGATTTTTACCGGCGCATCGCCCGGGCAGCGGTCGATATCGTCTATTTGGGCGAAGTCGTGTGCTCACGGCGTCACATGCTGCGCGTGGGCGATTGGCTCGATTTGGCCGGGGAGCTGGCCCACGCAGGCAAGGAGGTGGTGATATCGACCCAGGCGCTGCTGGAATCGGAATCGGACCTGAAGACCCTGCGCAAGCTGGTGGCCAACGGTCACTTCCTGGTCGAGGCCAACGACATGGGGGCCATCCGTCTGCTCAAGGGGGCAGGTCCCTTCATCATCGGGCCTCACATCAATGTCTACAATTCGCCTACCCTGGATTATCTGGCGCGGCTGGGGGCGCGGCGCTGGGTGGCTCCGCTGGAGATGTCCCGGGAGACGCTGGCAGCCATCCAGGCACGACGTGCGGCCCAGGTGGAAATCGAGGTATTTGCCTATGGGCGCATGCCACTGGCGTTTTCCGCCCGCTGTTTCACGGCGCGGCACTACAACCTGCCCAAGGACGATTGCCAGTTCCGTTGCCTCGATCATCCGGATGGGCTGACTCTACGTACACGCGAGGGACAACCTTTCCTCGCGCTGAATGGCATCCAGACCCAGTCCGCAGACGTGTGCAATCTGCTCGCGGAGTTGCCTGACATGCGCGCGGCTGGCGTCGATGTGGTGCGGATCAGCCCGCAGGCCCAACACACGGAACAGATCATCGACCTGTTTCGACGGTGTCTGGAAGGAACATTGGAGCCGGTGGTGGCGGCGGGGCAGTCGGCACGTTTGATGCCCGGCAACGGCTGCGATGGCTTCTGGCATGGCACGGCAGGGATGGCCCAGGTTGGAGCGACACGGTCATGATGGCGTGCCGGCCTGCCGTGGCTGTGTTCGACAGCGGCATCCAAATGCTCGCCGCTAACCAGGCCCTCGACGGGGAACTGCTGCGCCGGCATGGGCGAAACCTCCCCGGTCAGGCACGAGTGTCTCGTGACCGCCAGAGTGTCGAAAACCAGGAGGGATCGAAATGAAATTTTGGCCGCCTGCCTTTCCCGCGCCGCTCGCTAGGCTGCTGGCAGCGCTGCCACAATACCCCCATGGGGTCGCATTCACCACCCTGCTCAACCTGGCGTTGGCGGACTATGTCCGACCGCGGGACCTGCAGCCGCTGCACGGCAAGCATGTGTGTATCAGCGTGAGCGACATCGGTATCGAGTTTCATTTCAGCGTCACCCCGACCGCCTTCGTCCCACGCCGGCGTGCGCCGCGGCCGGACCTGACCATCAAAGCGGCGGCCGGCGATTTCCTGCTGCTGGGACTGCGTCGGGTGGATCCGGACACGCTGTTTTTCAGCCGGCGACTCGTCATGGAAGGTGACACAGAGCTGGGTTTGTTCGTGAAGAACACCCTGGATGCACTGGAGTGGCCGGTGCTGGAAGTGTTCCGACGGGGGCCGGCCGCCAGGTGAGGAAGGGCATTCCCATGCGCCTGTTGTTGATCAATCCGAAATACCCGGAAAGCTTCTGGAGCTTCAAATGGGCGGTGGACCGTATTCTGCCCGGCAAACGGGCGATCAATCCGCCGCTCGGGCTCGCCACGCTGGCCGCCTTGTGCCCACCCCACTGGGAGGTGGAGATCGTGGACGAGAACGTGGAGCCGTTGCCGCTCGCGCCCGAAGCCGACCTGATCGGTGTGTGCGGCATGGGCGTGCAGTTCGCGCGCCAGAGCGAGCTGCTGCGCTTCTATCGCGGCCAGGGCTATCCGGTGGTGGCGGGCGGCAGCTATGCCTCACTCTGCCCGGAACGCTACGCGGACCTGGCGGACTTCGTCGTTGCCGGCGAGGCGGAGTACGTTTGGCCTGAATTTTGCCGTGACTGGGAAGCGGGCGCCGCCCGGCCGCTCTACCGAGAGACCGGCAATGTGGACATGGCGGACACGCCGACGCCGCGTTTCGACCTGCTCAAGCTCGACAAATACTCGACCGTAACCCTGCAGTTCTCCCGCGGTTGTCCCTACCGCTGCGAGTTCTGCGACATCATCGTCATGTTCGGGCGCAAGCCGCGCTGCAAGAGCCTGGAGCAGGTGGGACGCGAACTGGACGAGCTGCGGCGGCGCGAGGTGCGCAATGTGTTTTTCGTGGACGACAATCTGATCGGCAACAAGGCCCTGGCGAAGGATCTGTTGCGCTATTTGATCGAGTACCAGCGGCTCTACCACTATCAATTTCGATTCGGCACCGAGGCTTCTCTGAATCTGGCCCAGGATTCCGAGCTGCTGCAGCTGTTCCGCGACGCGAATTTCTGCTGGGTGTTCATTGGGTTGGAATCGCCGGACCCGCAAAGTCTGAAGGAAACCCGCAAGACCCAGAACCTGCAGGAGGACATGCTCACCTCCATCCGCCGCATCTATGCTTACGGCATCGATGTGCTTGCCGGTTTCATCATCGGCTTCGACAGCGATACTCTGGACAGCTTCGACCGCCAGTACGAATTCATCACCGAGGCCGGCATCCAGGTGGCCATGGTGGGGCTGCTCAGCGCGCTGCCGAAGACGCCACTGTATCAGCGCCTGGAAAGGGAGGGCCGACTCATTCCCGGTGCCGACGGCACGGACAACACCAAACTTGGCACCAATTTCCTGCCCAAGCGCATGGACTACGACGCCATGGTCCACGCATACAAGACCTTGTACCGGCGCCTGGTCGCGGATGAGGCGATTGCCACCCGCATCTGCAACAAGATGCGCTATATGGGATCGCCGGTCTATCAGGGCGAATACACCTTTCTGCAACAACTTGGCATTGTCGGCAGACTGCTGGGCAAAGGCATACTTGCCGGCGGCGTGCCGCGGCTGTATCAGTTTCTGCGCAGCATCCCGTGGCTTGCGCCCGGGAAGTGGCCGCTGGTGATCGTGGACTGGATCGCGGGCTTGGCGATGCGTGACTATGTGGAGCGTCATTTCGTGGCAGGAGAAATGACGACGCCAGCCATGGTGGAGCGCTGGCTGCGTCGCGCCCGGGGCAGACTCGGGCGCTATCTGCGGGAGGGACGGCTGGCCCTGGCCTGGGAGTGGAAGGACGCTGCGCCCAATCTCATCGTGTCGCTGCAGGGATGGCTGGATGGGCGGTTCTTCCGTCGCGCCGGGCGCCAGATCGAGCAGCTGCTGAAGCACACCTCCACTATCGTGACGCTGCGCATCGAAGCATTGCAGGGCAGTCAGCTCCGTGATCTCGACCGCCTGCTCCGGCGCTTGGCGCGTCATGGCGATCGGGTGTCCGTTGCGGTGGACAAAAAGCTCGGGCGCCTGGTGTCGATCGATTCATCGGTATTCCATGTTATTTTGGGTGAGGCGTCCACCCGGGCCTCGCCCCCTTAACCGCCGACGAGTTGCCCGACGGCGGGACGGGTCAGGTCAGGTCGTCAAGCGCCGGTAGATGTCCGCCACCTTGAGGGGTAGCTTGCGGACATCGTCGATGATGGCGTAGTGCGCGGCGCCGTACATGTGAGGTAGGTAGTCGCGCGCTTCCTGGTCGATGGTGATGCAGAAGGAATGGATGCCGGCACGCTTGGCCTCGATCAGGGCCTGGCGCGTGTCCTCGATACCGTACTGACCGCGATAGACGTCGAAGTAGTCATCGGGCTTGCCGTCCGAAAGGGTGATGAGCAGCTTGGTGCGGGCCTCGACGCGGCTCAGCAGACGGGTGAGGTGGCGGATGGCGAAACCCATGCGCGTGTAGTCCTGGGGCCGGATGCCGCTGATGCGTGCCCTGACCAGGTCACTGTAGGGCTCGTCGATTTCCTTGATGCGGTAGAGTTCGCACCGCTTGCGCGTCTGTCCCGAGAAGCCGTAGATGCCGTAACGGTCCCCCAGGGTTTCCAGTGCCTCACATAGCAGGATCAGGGCTTCGCGTTCGGCATCGTTGATCCAGCCGCGGGTCGAGCCGCTCATGTCCACCATGAACATGACGGCGATATTGCGTTCCGCGCGGTGCATGCGGGTGAACAGCCGGTCTGACATTTCCCGGCCGTCGCGGGCGTCGGCCAGGGCTTCCACCAGGGCGTCGATATCCACCTCGTCGCCATAGGGCTGGCGCTTGTAGAGCCGGTTCTCGTCGCGCATGGCCTCGAAGCTGCGGCGCAGGTGCTTCACCACGCCGCTGTAGCGCGCCAGCGTGTCGCGCACGAAGTCGTCGTACACCGGCGTGACGTCCTTTTCCCGCATCACACACCAGTTCCTGCGGTAGTGCTGCCGGCCGAAATCCCATTCGTCGTAAAGAGTGGCCCCGATCTCGTGGTAGGGCCCCTGCCACACGTCATTGGGATCCGGCTTCTGCTCCTGGTAAAGACTGGGATCGTACTCGCCGGGGCCTGCCGGCGTGAGGTATTCATCCGGGATGCTGCCGAGATCGAGCTGGATCGAGGTGAGCAGGGCCTTCACGTCCTCCGGGGGAGGCAGGGGCACGCCATCCAGGGTGAGTTCCATTTCCACCGTGCCCGAGGCCGCGTCCTCTTCCTGCCGAAGCTCGAAGCGCGGGCGTGTCTCCCCGGTGGCATCGGCGGCTGGAGGCGGGTGGCCGTGTTCCTCGGCAAGCTCGGCGAGCTTGACGCGCAGCAGCGCCTTCTCCCGTTCGATGCGCGCCGCCAGGCACTTTGCCACGGCCTCCGGGCGGATCTCGCCTTGGTAACAGAAGCGGGGAGGGTTCGGCTCCTGCAGCGCCTGGGGCAGCAGGCGCAGGCTGTCCTCCACCGTCGCCTGGTCATCGGCGAGCATCTGCGCGAAGGTCTGCCACGCCGACGGGAGGGTGTCCT
>JBBFMG010000031.1:0-14078 GCA_037478575.1 Burkholderiales bacterium
GGCCGACACGCGCGCCCGCGCCTGCATCACCCGTTCCAGCGTCTCCTGCTCGTATTTCATGTACTGGCGGCAGGTCTCCACCAGCTTGGGCAGCTCGTCATGGCGCT
Organism: Burkholderiales bacterium; assembly: GCA_037478575.1. Taxonomy (GTDB): domain Bacteria; phylum Pseudomonadota; class Gammaproteobacteria; order Burkholderiales; family Thiobacteraceae; genus Thiobacter. Next base: position 108 of record JBBFMG010000031.1, read on the forward strand.
GCTTGAGCAGCACGTCGATGTTGGCCCAGGCCTTGGCGACGTTGTGCTTGAGCTGCACCAGCCCGTTGTAGACCAGGACGCCATAGAGCGTTGCCGCCGCGGCCAGACCCAGCATCACGTATCCCAGCATGCCTTCCTCCCTGTCCTGCGTCCCGAGCGGGACGCCGCGGCCCATGGTAGCCGCGCGCACGGTGTCGGACAAGCGGCTCAGGGAAAGGCCCTGCCGGGACGGGAGAGGGCTTATTCCTGCATCTCGCGCAGCAGGGCGTCGATCTCGGCTTCCGCCTCCAGCCAGTCCTGCAGCGCGCTGCCACCCACGAAACCGCGGCGTTCCGCGCGGAAATAGGCCGCGTCGCAGATCATGCGGTAGCGCTGCTCAGGTGTGACCACGCCCAGCTTGGCCGCCTGGGGCGCTGGGGTCTGGGCCGGCAACGCTTCCCCGTCGCCCTTGCCCCGGGCGGCGCGCGCGGGCGTCGAGATGGCCAAAGCGCAGGTGGGCCAGGCGCAGGCGGTTTTCGCGGGGGATTTGGCCGGCGCCGGGGCGGAGGAAGGCTTCACCGGGGATTTGGCCCCGGCAGCCGTCTTGCCCTTGGCAGTCTTGCCGGACCTGGTTGCGCCTGGGGAAGGGGTGGCGGCCGCAGCCTTGGCTGCGGGAGGGGTCTTGCCAGGGGACTGAACCATCGGAATACCTCCAGTAGAGAACGTACCAAAGTCCGGACTATAGCACGATCCCATGACGTTAACATGAACGTTTCGGGATCGTGCGGGGTTTGCCCTGCAAGAGACGTGCCATGGGACGGAGGCCCACGTGCACGCCGCAAGCACGCGGGTTGGACAGGCCGAAGCGGCGAAGGTGCCGGACACGGGCACCGCCGTGGATCACAGCCAGCCAGGCGTGCCCCGCAACGGTGCGGGCCGGACGGTCACCCCCGGGGTGCGAGAGGTCAGGATGCGCGGCGCCAGATCATTGGGCGTTGCGCAAGGGGCTGATACCACCTTCTCCAGCCCCGGGGCGAAGGGAACATTGGCGATGGCAGGTCATCGGCAAGGCCAAGGAGCGGTGTCCACCCTCGCCACAAAGGGCGACAGCGCCTACAGCGTGCCGCCCACGGTGAGGCCGTCGATGCGCAGGGTGGGTTGCCCCACTCCCACCGGGACACTCTGGCCTTCCTTGCCACAGGTGCCCACACCCGGGTCCAGCTGGAGATCGTTGCCGATCATGGAAACGCGGGTGAGCACGTCGGGGCCGTTGCCGATCAGGGTGGCGCCCTTCACCGGGTAGGTAATCCGGCCATCCTCGATCATGTAGGCCTCGGCGGCGGAGAAGACGAACTTGCCGCTGGTGATGTCTACCTGGCCGCCACCGAAATTCACGGCATAGAGGCCGTGCTTCACGGAGCGGATGATTTCCTCCGGGTCCTTGTCACCCGCCAGCATGTAGGTATTGGTCATGCGTGGCATGGGAATGTGGGCGAAGGACTCGCGCCGCCCGTTGCCGGTGACCGGCATGCCCATCAGGCGCGCGTTGAGGCTGTCCTGCATGTAGCCCTTGAGGATGCCGTTTTCGATGAGCACGGTGCACTCGGTGGGATTGCCCTCGTCGTCCACGTTGAGGGACCCGCGCCGGCGGGCCAGCGTGCCGTCGTCCACCACCGTGACGCCGGGGGCGGCCACGCGCTCGCCGATGCGGTTCGCGAAGGCGGAGCTGCCCTTGCGGTTGAAGTCGCCCTCCAAGCCGTGGCCCACGGCCTCGTGCAGGAGGATGCCCGGCCAGCCCGGCCCCAGCACCACGGTCATGGTGCCGGCGGGCGCGGGACGCGCATCCAGGTTGGTGATGGCCTGGTGCACCGCCTGGCGCGCGTAGCGCTCCAGCACCTCGTCGGTGAAATAGCCGTAGTCAAAGCGTCCGCCGCCGCCGGCGCTGCCCTGCTCGCGCCGGCCATTGGCCTCCGCGATGACCTGCAGCGACAGCCGCACCAGGGGCCGCACGTCCGCCGCCAGCAGGCCGTCGGAACGGGCGATCAGCACCACCTCGTATTCCCCGGCCAGGCTGGCGATCACCTGGGTGATGCGCGGGTCGCAGGCCTTGGCCATGCGCTCCAGCCTTTCCAGCAGGGCCACCTTGCGCGCGTCCGTGAGACTGGCGATGGGATCTTCGGGCAGATAGAGGGCCGGCCGCGCCAGCCGCGACCCGTGCCCCAGGGCCGGCACGTGTACCCGCGCCTGGGCGCCGGCGCGGGCGATGGCGCGGGTGGCGGCAGCGGCCCGCTCCAGCGCCTCGAGATTGATGTCGTCGCTGTAGGCGAAGGCCGTCTTGTCCCCGTGCACCGCGCGCACGCCCACACCCTGATCGATGCTGAAGCTGCCCGCCTTGACCTTGCCCTCTTCCAGTTGCCAGCCTTCGCTGCGGCTGTACTGGAAATAGAGATCGGCGAAATCCACCCCCCGCTGCAGGATGCCGTCCAGCACCGTCTGCAGCGCGCCCCGCTCCACGCCGAAGGGCGCCAGAAGGCTCGCCTCCGCCGTGCCGAGCAGGGTTTCCTGGGGAATCACTTGGGTCGGTATGGTCATTGGGTCCTCAACACTTGTGCAGGGTGCGATGCTTGAGTGCCGGCAGGCTGTTGCGCAGACTCTTCTGGTAACTGGGGTTGACGCCGGCGATCACAACCCCCGAGCCCCGCGGCAGGCGATCCAGGATCACGCCCCAGGGATCGACGATCATGCTGTGGCCATGGGTCTCGCGCCCGGACAGGTGGTACCCTCCCTGGGCGGGCGCCAGCACGTAGGCCAGGTTTTCGATGGCGCGGGCACGGATCAGGGTCTCCCAATGGGCCTTGCCCGTGGTCTCGGTGAAGGCCGAGGGCACCACGATGATGTCCACTTCGCCCATGGCCCGGTAGAGCTCGGGAAAACGCAGGTCATAGCAGATGGACAGGCCCAGGCGGCCGAAGGGCGTGTCCACCGTCACCACCTCGCGGCCCGGCTCGATGGTCTGGTCTTCGTGGTAGTGCTCATTGCCCAGGTCGAGATTGAACAGGTGGATCTTGTCGTAGCGCGCCACCTGCCGGCCCTTGTCGTCGTACACCAGGCAGCTGTTGCGCACCTTGGTCTTGGCCCGGGCGACCAGGGGAATGGAGCCGCCCACCAGCCAGATCTTGTGTTTCTTCGCCTGGCTGGCGAGGAATTTCTGGATCGGGCCCCGGCCCTCCTCCTCCCGCACCTCCACCTTGTCCGTGTCCTTGAGTCCCATGATGGGGAAGTATTCCGGCAGGGCCACCAGGCGCGCGCCCTGCTCCACCGCCATTTCGATGAGGCGCTCCGCCTCGGCCAGATTGGCCGACACGCTGGGGCCGGAAGCCATCTGGATGGCGGCGATCTTGAAGATCCCGGGCTGGGGCTTGCTCTTGAGGTAACTGGTGCGGGTCTTGCGTTTGGCGAAACCGGAGGTGGTCTTGGCTGCGGTCATTGAGGGACTTTCGCTTGGGTGGGTGAAGTGACTTCGATACGCAGGGCGCGGCCGGCGGCACCATCCGGCACGAGCTCGATGGCCGAGGCCTCGAGGCCGAGGGCAATCAGCCAGCCCCGCAATTCCTCGGCCTGGGCGCTGGCCTCGTCACCCCGCGCGTGGTGGAGCACGAGCCGGGCGCCGGGCCGGTCGAGGAAACGGGTCACCGCCTGGGCAATGGCCGGCTCGGCGATCACGGCCGGGCCGCTGCGGGGCGAGAGCCAAAAGCTTTCCGGGAGGGTGAAATCCTGGGCCAGGGCAAGGGACGGCAGCAGGATGATCAGCCAGCTCAGGCGCGTCATGGCCGGCCCTCGCCACCCACGGCTTCCTGCGCGGGCAGCTGTCCCACCTTCACCACCTGGGGATCGTCCCAGGTGCCGGTGACCTGGTATTCGTAGGCGATCAGCTGTCCCACCGGGTCCTTGAGCAGTTTTTGCAGCAGCAGGGCGGTCACCCCGACCACGGGGCCGCCCAGGAAGGCGCCGGCCACCGCGACCCCCTCACCCAGGGACGGCACCACACGGATGCGCAGATTCTGGGTCTCCCGCACCAGATCCGTGCTCCCGGCGATGGTCACCAGGGCGGCGGGCCCCTGCATCACGAAATCCCGGGTGGCGAGCACCCCATTGGTGATGAGGGTCGTGCCGGCAATGTTATCAAACGCGAACCCCTCGCTGAACACGTCCCGGAAATCCAGGGTCAGGCGGCGCGGCAGCGACTGCAGGCTCAAAAGCCCCAGCAGCTTGCCGAGCCCCGGTTCGATCTTGAGGAATTGGCCGCTGTGGGCCTCCAGCTGCAGGGTGCCGGAGAGGGTCGCGAGATTGAAGGAAGCCGGCCCGCCGCGCCAGGCGATCTCGCCCCTGACGCGGGCATTGCCCCGCCGGATGCGGTCCGGGTGGCCCATGCGGGCGAGGAAACGCCCCAGGTCCTTCACGTCCAGATCCACGCTGAGCCGGGTGGCGGGCTGGGCCAGCCAGCTCTGCCAAGTGCCGTTGCCGCTGAACACGGCATCCGGATTGGCCAGCCGGAATTTCTCGATGCGCCAGTCCTGGCCGCGCTTGGCTGCCGCCAGCTCCAGCCGTCCCAGTTTGAGATGGGCGATATCCAGATCCTCCACCACCACGTCCAGCCCGGGCAGATCCACGTCGCGTCCGCCGGCGGGGGCGACCCGGCGCTCCGGCAGGGGATCCGGCACCGCCAGACGCTTTAGGCGCGCCTGCAGCCTGCCGCCATCATGACTGCGCCAGGAGGCCTCGCCCTCCAGCGCGTCGCCGTCCACCGTGGCCTGCCATTGGCTGCCCTGGCTCCAGGCATTGAGATGCACCCGCCCGAAGCGCCGTCCCAGGAAATCCAGCGCCGCCACCCGCAGGTGCACGCCCGCCAGCGGCAGCGCGCCGCCGCCTGCGCCGTCCAGCACCGCACGCCAGGCATCCACGTCGAGGGCCGGCAGTTCGCCATCGACCCAAATGCCGGGATGAACCGGCGCCGGCGCCGCCGCGCCCCCCAGCCGCACCGTGCCCTTCTCGACGACCATCTGCCCGCCTTCGAGCCGGCGCACCAGCTGGGCCGAGACCAGCCTGTCCAGGGTCAGGCCGATGGTTTCCTGCTGGGCGTTGAGCGCCCGCCGCTCGAGTTTGAGGGGCAGCGACTCGGCGGCACGTTTGGCCAGGGGAGCTGGCAGGCTGATCTCCATGCCTACAAGGTCGGAGGTGAGGTTGACGTTGGCCAGATGGTTGCGCAGGGCGAGACTCAGACTCCAGCCCGTGCTGCCCCGGAGGGCGGCATCCAGGGGAGGGGGCAGGAAGCTTTGGAGCGCCTCCGCCGTCACCCGACCGCTGGCCGTCGCCCGCAGGGTGCCATCCCCCAGGGTCGCCAGGCTCAGGGTCGCGGGTCCTCCCAGGGTTTCCAGAGTGAGGCGGCTGGCATTGAGGCTTTTCTCGGTGAAATCCAGGCGTCCGTTCACCTGGCGCAACTCGGGCAGGTCGGGCGCAAGCCGCAGCGTGTTGTTGAAGAACTGGTAATTCCCAGTCACCCGTGCAGGGTCGCTGCCCCGCAGGGGCAGGGTGAGGCGCAGCGCCAGCCGGCCGCTGCCCTCCGCCGTGGCCCGATCCAGAAAGTGGTCCGTCCATTCCGCGAGCGGACTTTCCCGGATGAAACGCAGCACCTCCCCTGTCGCCCCCTGGGCCTCGCCCTCCAGCTGCAGGATTTCCACCGGTGCGCTGAGGTCGGGAATCACCGCCCTGACGCGGGGCAGGCGCACATGGGACAACACCGCCTGGCTGGCCACGATCTCCATGCGGTTGCCACGGAATCCCAGACTGCCGGCGATGTCGGCCGCTTCCGGCCAGCCGGGCGCGTAGGCCAGACGCACCCCCTGGGCGCGCCCGGTCACCTGGAACAGGCCATCGTCCCGTTCGTGGGGCCAGGGGAAGCGCGCGAGATCGCCCTGGATGCGCACCCTGACGTCCGTGACCTGGCCCGCCAGCAGGGCATCCCGCAGCCAGTCGTGGGTATCATCCCCAACCACGCGGGGCAGGTAGAGATGCACGGCGCGGGCATTGGCACGGGAGAGGCTGCCTGTGAGGTCCACCCGTCCCGGCCCCCCCGGCACCGACTCATAGCTGCCGCTCAGGGTACCCGCGGTATCGGCATTGGCGAACACGGCGCGGGACAGGGTGAGGCTCACCCGGCCATCGCGCACACGCCAGCTCGCGGCGGCTTCCAGGGTGTCGAAACCCACCGGGTTGCGCATCACCCGGGTCAGGTCGAAGGCGCTGTTGCGGCCGACGATCTGGACGGTGCCACCCTTCTCGTCCAGGTCCAGGCTGCCGGTGAGATTGGAAAAACCCGGCAGCTTGCGCCAGGCATTCACGCCCAGCCCGGTGAAGCTTGCCTTCGCACTGTAGCGGGCCGGTGCCGCCAGCGGCCCTTCCCAGGCCAGGGTCAGTTCACGCACGAGGCCTCGCGGGGCCACCTCCTGCAGCACGGCCCGCTGGGCCGCCCCCAGGGGCAGATGCATGGCGAGCTGCAGCAGCGGCTCCAGGGCCACGCCCGCCGCCTGCAGGCGTCCCTTTTCCGGCTGGCGCCCCTTGGCGCCTTCGTAGCGCAGGAGCAGGCTGGCGGCAGGGAAACGCAACCCCGGTCCTTGCGCCGAAAGCCCCCGCGCCGCTAGCTCGAAGCCTGTGGCCAGCTGCTTCCAGGCGATGCGCCCACCCAGGCTGTCCAGATCCAGCTCCGGCAGTTCCCGCGCCAGCCGGGTGCGCACTGCGGTGAGCGCCAGGTCCGCGGTCACGCCCGTGATACGACCATGGTCGATGTCCAGCCAGGCCTGCACGCCTCCCCTGCCCTGGCGCAGGGGATAGGGAAAGTCCAGCCACGCCGTCCAGGCCGAAAGATCGGTGGCGGGCACCCGGGCGTAGAGGGTGCCGCGCCAGCCCGTGAGGTCGTCGAAGGAACGTCCGCGCAGATCGCCGCGCAGATCCAGGCCGGAGGCGACGGCCGCGGGCGGGCGCGCCACCAGGCCGAAACGGTGACGCCCCAGCAGGGGATCGTTGTCGAGGCTCAGCCCCACCTCGTCCAGCACCAGGGGCGGCGCATCCCGCAGCCGGTCGTCCCATTCGACGCGGGCGTGACGGATGTGGATCTCCCCCTGGCGCAGGATCCAGTCGGCAAGACCCGCGCGAGCCCCCGGGCGGTTCACCGGGATGCCCGAGATGTAGATCAGGCCGTCGGGTTCGCGCCGGATGGCGAGGCTGGGGGCATCCAGTTCCAGGCGCTTGAGCCGCAGTTCAGCCGCGAGCAGCGACTGCCAGGAAAGCAGGGTGTCCACCCGTTTCAGGCTCAGGGCCGGCCGGCCCTGGTGGTCCCGCACCGTCACCTCCTTGAGGGTGAGGCGCGGCCACACGCCCTGCCAGTCTCCCTCGAGACCGCCGATGCTGATGGGCTGGCCCACCGCGCGGGACAGGGCAGCGGCGAGATCTTCCCGGTAGCGCCCCAGGTCCGGCAGCACCCAATAGCGCAGCACCAGCACCGCCACCGCGGAAAAAACGGTTAGCAGCACCGTTGCGCCCAGCAGGGCGCGCCAGGCCCAGCCCGCTGCTTTGAGGGAAAAGGCCTTCATCGTGCGGGGTCAGGCCCGCGGCGCGGCCGCGCCAGGCGGGACGTCAGGGTGTCCCCCCGGGCGCGTGGCAAGGGCCGCAGCAACCCTTCACACCACTTCCTTGAGCTGTTCCAGAATGGCGGGGTTCTCCAGGGTGGAGACGTCCTGGGTGATCTCCTCGCCCTTGGCGATGGCACGCAGCAGGCGGCGCATGATCTTGCCGGAGCGGGTCTTGGGCAGATTGTCGCCGAAGCGGATTTCGTCTGGCTTGGCGATGGGGCCGATTTCCTTGGCCACCCACTCGCGCAGCTCGGCGACGATCTGTTTCGCCTCCTCGCCGGTGGGACGCGCACGCTTGAGCACCACGTAGGCCACCACCGCCTCGCCCTTGATCTCGTGAGGCTTGCCCACCACCGCGGCCTCCGCCACCAGGGGATGGGCCACCAGGGCCGATTCGATTTCCATGGTGCCGAGACGATGGCCGGAGACATTGAGCACGTCGTCGATGCGGCCCATGATCCAGAAGTAGCCATCCTCGTCGCGGCGGGCGGAGTCGCCGGCGAGATAGGTCCTGCCGCCCAGCTCTTCCGGAAAATAGGTCTTCTTGAAACGCTCCGGATCGCCCCACAGGGTGCGCAGCTGACTGGGGAAGGGACGTTTGATGACGAGATAGCCGCCGGCGTTGACCCCCACCGGATGACCATGCTCGTCCACCACGTCGGCCATGATGCCCGGCAGCGGCAGGGTGCAGGTGCCGGGCTTGAGCGGGGTGGCGCCGGGCAGGGGCGCGATCATGTTGGAGCCGGTCTCGGTCTGCCACCAGGTATCCACGATGGGACAGCGCGACTGCCCCACCACCTCGTAGTACCACATCCACGCCTCGGGATTGATGGGCTCGCCCACCGTGCCCAGCAGGCGCAGGCTGGAGAGGTCATATTGCCTGGGCAGCTCGGCCCCCAGCTTGATCAGGGAGCGGATGGCGGTGGGCGCGGTATAGAAGGTCGTCACCCGGTGTTTCTGGATGAGTTCCCAGAATCGGCCGGGATGGGGATGGGTGGGCACCCCCTCGAACACCAGGATGGTGGCCCCCAGGGCCAGCGGTCCATAGGCCACATAGGTGTGGCCCGTGATCCAGCCCACGTCGGCGGTGCACCAGTAGATGTCGCTGTCCTTGTAGTCGAACACCCACAGCATGGACAGGATCGCCCCCAGCAGATAGCCGCCCGTGGCATGCTGCACCCCCTTGGGCTTGCCGGTGGAGCCGGAGGTGTAGAGGATGAACAGGGGATCCTCGGCATTGACCCACACCGGCTCGCAGCTCGTGGCCTGTCCGTCGCACAGCTCGTGCCACCACACATCCCGCCCCGCGTTCCAGGCGATGGCATTGCCGGTGCGCCGGAACACCACCACCTTCTCCACCGTGTCGCAGCCGCCCAGGCCGAGCGCCTCGTCCACGGCGTCCTTCAGGCGCACTGCCTTGCCGCCGCGCAGACCCTCGTCGGCCGTGACGATGATCTTCGCGCCGGCGTCGATCACCCGTTCGTGCAGGCTCTTGGCCGAGAAGCCGCCGAACACCACGGAATGGATGGCACCGATACGGGCGCAGCCCTGCATGGCGATCACCGCCTGCGGCCCCATGGGCATGTAGATCACCACCCGATCCCCCTTGGCCACCCCCAGGGATTTCAGCCCGTTGGCGAACCGGCACACCTCGGCGTGGAGTTCCCGGTAACTCAACCGGCTGACCTGGCCATCGTCGCTTTCGAAAATGATTGCGGTCTTGTCGCCCTTGCTGGCCAGATGCCGGTCCAGGCAGTTGTAGGAGACATTGAGCTCGCCATCGTCGAACCAGCGGTAGAAGGGTGCGTTGCCCTCGTCCAGCACGCGGGCGAAGGGCTTGTGCCAGCTGATGTATTCCCGCGCCCGTTTCGCCCAGAAGCCTTCGTAGTCCTGTTCGGCTTCCCGGCACAGGGCCCGGTAGGCTTCCATGCCCGGCACATTGGCCTGTTTCACGAAGGCCTCGCTGGGCGGGAAAACACGGGTTTCCGTCAGCACGGATTCGATGGTGGCCATGACGTCCTCCAGTGGGTTCTTGGTTGGGATCGGGGTGGGGTAGGATGGGGCCCTATCTTACCAAAACCCCCGGGGGACACTGCATGCCCATGGACCTTGCGCCCGATCTCGCCCGCGCCCTCGCGCCTTCCCGCTATGCCCGGCGCCTGCTCGCGGCCGAGCCCGCCCTTGCCGCGACACTGGCGGCCGGACTGGAACAGCCCTTCACCCGCGAGGCCATGAGCGCCTTCCTCGCCGGCCGCGACCTGTCCGGCGAGGCGCAGCTCAAGGCCGCCCTGCGCGCCCTGCGCAAGCAGGTCTATCTGCGCGTGATCGCCCGTGATCTCACCGGGCGGGCCAGCCTGGAAGAAGTCATGGGCGCCATGACCACGCTGGCCGAGGTGTGCATCCAACAGGCCCTGCCCCGCCTCGACGAGTGGCTGGCCGAGATCCACGGCGAACCCGTGGGCGCCGAATCCGGCACCCGCCAGAACCTGATCGTGGTGGCCATGGGCAAGCTCGGTGGCGGGGAACTCAATGTGTCCTCGGACGTGGACCTCATCTATCTCTACCCCGAGGACGGGGAGACGAGCGGCCCGCGCCGGGTCTCCAACCACGAGTATTTCACCCGCCTGGGCCAGAAACTCGGCCAGGTCCTGGCCGAGCTCACGCCGGAGGGCTACGTGTTCCGGGTGGATACCCGCCTGCGGCCCTGGGGTGAGTCCGGCCCCCTGGTGGCGAGCTTCGCCGCCCTCGAGGAGTACTTCGTGGCCCACGGGCGGGAATGGGAACGCTATGCCTGGCTCAAGGCGCGCGCCCTCACCGGCGATGAAGCAGGGCTCATGACCCTGGTGCGTCCCTTCGTTTACCGCAAGTATCTGGACTACGACGCCATTGCGGCCCTGCGCGGGATGCATGCCCAGATCCGGCGCGAGGTGGCGCGGCGGGACCTGGCCGACAACATCAAGCTGGGGCCCGGCGGCATTCGCGAAATCGAATTCACCGCCCAGGTGTTCCAGCTGATCCGGGGCGGCAAGGATCCCCTGCTGCAGGTACGCGCCACGCGCACCGCCCTGGAGCTGATCCGCACCCGCCGCCTGCTGCCGGACGAGACGATAGACGCCTTGCAGGCCGCCTATGCTTTTCTGCGCCGGCTGGAACACCGGCTGCAATATCTCGACGATGCCCAAACCCAGATGCTGCCGGAGGACCCCCAGGACCGGCAGCTCATCGCCGCGGCCATGGACTGCGCCGACTGGGCGGCCCTGCGCGACCGCCTCGATGGCCACCGCGCCCGCGTGGAGAGCTGCTTCCAGACGGTCTTCGCCGATGACGGGGCGCAGGCGGCGGAAGAGGCCACTCTCTGGGCCGCCGACACGCCGCGGGAGGAGGCCCTGGCCCAGCTGGGCCGGCTCGGCTTCCGGCAGCCGGAAACGGTATGGGAAGCCCTGCAGCGGCTGCGCAGCACAGCCCGCTACCAAAGCCTGCCGGAAAACAGCCGCGCCCGCTTCGACCGTCTGGTGCCTCTGATGGTACGCACGGCGGCGGGCTTTCCCGATCCGGAGGCCACTCTCGCCCGCATGCTCACCCTGCTGGAGACCATCGCCCGGCGCAGCAGCTACCTGGCCCTGCTGGTGGAATATCCGGAGGCCCTCACCCACCTGGCGCGGGTGTGCAGCGCGAGCCCCTGGGCGGCGGACTATCTCACGCGCCATCCCGTGCTGCTGGATGAACTGCTGGACCCGGCCCAGCTCCTGGAGCAACCGGACTGGCGCGCGCTGGCCGATGCCCTGCGTGGGGAGCTGGGCGAAGGCGTGGACCCGGAGCGCCAGATGGACGTGCTGCGCCATTTCAAGCACGCCTGGACCTTCCGCATTCTGGCCCGGGATCTGGAAGGTCTGCTGCCCATCGAGAAACTGGCGGACGAACTGACCGCCCTGGCCGACCTGCTGCTTTCCGAGGTTTTGCGCCTGTGCTGGCTGGGCCTGCCGCGCCGGCACCGGGAAGATGCGCGCTTCGCCATCATCGGCTACGGCAAGCTGGGCGGCAGGGAAATGGGCTATGCCTCGGATCTGGACATCGTCTTCCTCTACGACGATGCCGCGGAAGCCGCCCAGGAGACCTACAGCCGGCTGGCGGCGCGCATCAACACCTGGCTCACCACCATGACGCCCGCCGGCGTGCTCTACGAGACGGACCTGCGTCTGCGTCCGGAAGGCGCCTCCGGCCTGCTGGTGAGCTCCATCGAGGCCTTCCGCAGCTACCAGGAACACCATGCCTGGACCTGGGAACACCAGGCCCTCACCCGCGCCCGCTTCGTCGCCGGCGATGCGGCAGTGGGCACCGCCTTCGAGGCGATCCGGCGCGACATCCTGTGCCGCGAACGCGACCTGGCCAGGCTGCGGGAGGACGTGCTCGCCATGCGGCACAGGATGCTCAAGGCCCATCCCAACGACTCCGGCCTGTTCGATGTCAAGCACGACCCGGGGGGCCTGAGCGACGTGGAATTCATGGTGCAATTCCTGATCCTCGCCCATGCCCACCGCCACCCGGAACTGGCCGACAACGTGGGCAACCTGGCACTGCTCGCCCGTGCCGCAGAAGCCGGTCTCATCGATCCCGAGGCCGCCCAGCGGGTGCAGGCGGCTTACCGCACCTTCCGGCGTCTGCAGCACAACCAGCGCATGGCGGGTGCCAGCCGGGCGCGGGTACCCCCGGCAGAGGTGGCCGAACACGTGCAGGCAGTGACCGCGCTGTGGCAGGCGCTGTTCGGCGCGCCCCCGGCAAATCCGCTAAAATGATGCTTTTTTGACCGGTTTCAGGAGCGCACAAGATGTCGATGGCGGACCGCGACGGGTTCATCTGGTACGACGGCAGGCTGGTGCCGTGGCGCGAGGCCACCACCCACGTCCTCACCCATACCCTGCACTACGGCATGGGCGTGTTCGAGGGGGTGCGCGCGTACAAGACCGACCGCGGCACGGCCATCTTCCGGCTCAGGGAACACACGGACCGCCTGTTCCGCTCCGCCCACATCCTGGGCATGAAGTTGCCCTTCGACAAGGAAACCATTTCCCAGGCGCAGCTCGCCGCGGTGCGGGAAAACGGTCTGGATGCCGCCTACATCCGCCCCATGGCCTTCTACGGCGCGGAGGCCATGGGGATTTCCGCGAAAAACCTGTCGGTGCACGTGATCGTGGCCGCGTGGAAATGGGGCGCCTACCTGGGCCAGGAGGCGCTGGAGAAGGGCATCCGCGTCAAGACTTCATCCTTTGCCCGCCACCACGTGAACATCACCATGTGCAAGGCCAAGGCCAACGGCAACTACATGAACTCCATCCTGGCCCACAAGGAAGCGGAGCAGGACGGTTACGACGAGGCCCTGCTGCTGGACGTGGACGGCTTCGTGGCGGAAGGCTCGGGCGAAAACATCTTCATCGTGCGCAACGGCAAGCTCTACACGCCCGATCTCACCTCCGCCCTGGAAGGCATCACGCGCGACACCATCATCCAGCTCGCGGCCGAAATCGGCGTGCCCGTCATCGAAAAACGCATCACGCGCGACGAAGTCTATTCCGCCGACGAGGCCTTCTTCACCGGCACTGCGGCGGAAGTCACGCCCATCCGCGAACTGGACAACCGCACCATCGGCGAGGGGCGCCGCGGCCCCATCACCACCCAGTTGCAGACCCTGTTCTTCGACTGCGTCACCGGACGCCATCCCAAGCGCCAGGAGTGGCTGACCTATGTCTGAACCCATGGCCGAAACACCCAAGGCGCCCAGCCGCTACGTGGAAGTCACGGAAGACGATCTGCCGCTACACTGTCCCACGCCCCAGATGGCCCTGTGGAACGCCCATCCCCGGGTGTTCCTGCCCATCGAGCAAACGGGGGAGGCGCTCTGCCCCTACTGCGGCACCCTCTACCGCCTGCGCGGCCGGGCGCCCCACCACCCCTGAGCGTGCCCCGCATCCTGGTCATCGCGCCGGCCTGGGTAGGCGACACCGTCATGGCCCAGCCGCTGTTCATGCGCCTCAAGGCGCGTGCCCCTGACACCCGGCTGGATGTGTTCGCCCCCGCCTGGGTCGCGCCCATCCTGACGCGCATGCCCGAAGTGGACGATGTGCTGGAAAACCCCTTCGGGCATGGCGAACTGAGGCTCGCCGAACGCTGGCGCCTGGGGCGCCGGCTGAAATCCCGCGGCTATGACCAGGCCATCGTGCTGCCCAACTCCTCTCTAGAGCAATCTATCACCACTTTAAAAGGATTCTTGAAGAAATTGGACCCCTCCATACCCAAACGGTTCTCTCTTCCC
>JBBFMG010000032.1:0-14038 GCA_037478575.1 Burkholderiales bacterium
CCTGCTTGGTGCTGCCCATGTCCGTCACCACGGTCTGCGGCCCCAGGTGGGGCGCAATGGCCGCGAAAATGTCCGCCATCTGGCCCACGGGCACGGCCAGCACCACCAGATCGGCGTTGCCCACCGCGGCGGGATCGCTGCCGATTTCGTCGATCACCGAGGCGGCGCGCGCCGCCTCCAGGTTGCGGGCGCTGCGGCCGAAGCCCACCACGTGGCGCACCATCCCGGCCTCGCGCAGCGCCAGGGCGAAGGAGCCGCCGATCAGGCCGACACCGAAGACGACGAGTTTGTTCAACATGGATGGCCACGCAGAAGACGCCGGAGCGCCGGAAAATCCCGGACAATGCCGTCCGTGCCCGCTGCGTTCATGCTGTTTAGATGCTGCGTCCCAGGACCGTGGCAATACCCCTGAGCTCACCCATCAGGCTCTTGAGCTCCTCCGGGCTTAAGGCCTGGTCGGCGTCGCACCAGGCCTCGCAGGGGCGGGGATGGGATTCCACCAGCAGGCCGTCCGCACCGGCGGCAATGGCCGCGCGCGCCAGCGCCGGCACCATCCAGGCCTTGCCGCCGGCATGGGAGGGATCGATGATCACCGGCAGGTGGGTCTCCTTTTTCAGCATGGGCACGGCGGTGACATCCAGCACATTGCGGTAGGCCGTCTCGTAGGTGCGGATGCCACGCTCACAGAAGATGATGTTGTGGTTGCCGCCCGCGGCAATGTATTCCGCCGCCATCAGCCATTCGGAAATGGTCGCCGCCATGCCGCGCTTGAGGATCACCGGCTTGTTGATGCGCCCCACCTCCTTGAGCAGGTCGAAGTTCTGCATGTTGCGCGTGCCGATCTGGATCACGTCCACGTCGTATTCCAGGAAGGTGTCCAGCATGCGCACGTCCATCAACTCGGTGACGATGGGCAGGCCGTATTTGTCCGCCGCCCTGCGGAACATGGCCAGGCCCTCCACGCCCCGCCCCTGGAACGTATAGGGGCTGGTGCGGGGCTTGAAGGCGCCGCCCCGCATCAGGCGGCAGCCGGCTTCCTTGACGAAGCGCGCGGATTCATCCATCTGCTCCTGGGTTTCCACCGAGCAGGGGCCGCTGATCACCTGGATCTGGTTGCCGCCCAGAGGCACGCCGCGGATGTCGATGACCGTGTTTTCCCGGTGCCATTCCCGCGCCACGATCTTGTAGGGCTTGACGATGTGCATGGACTGCTCGACCCCGGGCAGGGCATCGATGGCCTCCTGGTCGATCTTGCGCTCGTCGCCGATGGCACCGATCACGGTGCGCTCCGTCCCGCGCGAGACATTGGCCTCGCAGCCGTATTCCTTGATCTTGCGCACCACCGCTTCGATCTGTTCCTCGGTGGCGCCGTTTTCCATCACGATGATCATGCCGATTCCTTTCGCTGTTCCTCGAGGGCGCCCGCGAGCGCCGTCAAAAACCGTTCGTTTTCCTGTTCCAGGCCGATGCTCACCCGCAGATACTCCGGCAGTCCGTAGTTGGCGATGGGCCTGACGATCACGCCGCGTCTGAGCAGGCGTTGATACATGGCCGTGGCGTTGCCGATGCGGAAGCTCAGAAAATTGCCATAGGAGGGAATCCAATCCAGCCCCAGTCTGGCGAGCCCTGCGGTGATCTGGGCCATGCCGGCGCGGTTTATGGCCACACTGCGCGCCAGGTGATCGGTGTCGGCAAGCGCCGCCTGTGCCGCCACCTGCGCCGCCGTGCTCACATTGAACGGCTGGCGCACCCGGTTCAGCATGTCGGCCACGTCCGGATGACACAGGGCGAAGCCCACACGCAGCCCCGCCAGGCCATAGGCCTTGGAAAAGGTGCGGGTGATCATGAGGTTGGGAAAGCGCGCCAGCCACGCCACGCTGGGCGGCGCCACGGCCGCGTCCAGGTACTCGTAGTAGGCCTCGTCCAGCACCACCAGCACGCTGCGCGGCACGGCCTCGAGCAGGGCCAGCAGCGCGTCGGGCGCCAGCACCGTGCCGGTGGGATTGTTGGGATTGGCCAGGAACAGGATGCGCGTGTCATCCTCGATGGCTTCTATCAGGGCGGCGGGGTCATTGCCGAAATCCCGGGCCGGCACCTCGATGGCCCGCGCCCCCACCGCCTGCACCACCAGGGGATAGACGGCGAAGGCATGCTGGGAGAACACGGCAGACGCCCCGGGGGCAAGAAAGGCGCGGGCGGCGAACTCCAGCACGTCGTTGGAGCCGTTGCCCAGCACGATCTGGTGCATGGCCACGCCGTATTTCGCCGCCAGCGCCGCCTTGAGCTCGTAGCCGGCGCCATCCGGGTAGCGGGCCAGCTCGGACAGACACGCCCGCACCGCATCCAGGGCCAGCGGGCTCGGTCCCAAAGGATTTTCGTTGGAAGCCAGTTTCACGATGTCCGCGGGATCGAGCCCCATTTCCCGCGCCAGCTCGCCGATGGGCTTGCCGGGAGGATAGGGCGCAATCGCCCGGACATAGGCTGGCGCCAGATCACACAGTTCCATGTTCGAATCCGGTCAATGGTTGGCGCTTGGCAGCGGAATGGGCAACCGGCAGGCAGTGAACGGTCAGTCAAGACCCCGACCGAGGCGCCCGGGCGCCCGCCGGTTCCGGCTCACCGCTTGCCGCTTCCTGCTCACCGCGCCCTCACAATACGGCAACCGGGTAGGAACCCAGCACCTTGAGCAGGGACGCGAGGTTTTTCAGTTCCGCCAGGGACCGGGCCACCGCCTCGTCTTCCCGGTGGCCCTCCACGTCCACGTAGAACACGTAATCCCACAAAGTAGTCCCCGAGGGCCGTGACTCCAGCTTGGTCATGGACACGCCGTGGCGGGCAAACGGTCCCAGCAGTTCATACATCGCCCCCGGACGGTTGGGCGCGGACATCACCAGCGACGTCTTGTCCTGGCCGGAAGGCGCCGCGTCGTGGCTGCCCAGCACCAGGAAGCGCGTGGTGTTGTTGGGATCGTCCTCGATGTTGCGCTCCAGCACGACCAGCCCGTAGATCTCCGCCGCCATCTCACCGGCGATGGCGGCCGCGTTGGGCTCCGCCGCCGCCAGCCGCGCCGCCTCGGCGTTGCTGGACACGGGCACGCGCGCCACCCCCGGCAGGTGCTGGTTCAACCATTCGTGGCATTGCGCCAGCGACTGGGGATGGGAGTAGATGCGTTCGATGCCCTCCCGCACTGGCTCCCGCCGCAGCAGACACTGGTGCACCCGCACCACGGTCTCGCCGCAGATCCTGAGAGGCGTGTGCAGCAGCAGGTCCAGGGTACGGCCGATGGCCCCCTCAGTGGAGTTCTCCACCGGCACCACGGCGTAATCCACCATGCCGGCCTCGGCCTGGCGGAATACGTCGTCGATGGAGGGACAGTCCACCGTCTGCGCCGCGTGGCCGAAATGCTTCACCGCCGCCGCCTGGCTGAAGGTGCCGGGCGGCCCCAGATAGGCCACCCTGAGTGGCTGCTCCAGGGCGAGGCAGGCCGACATGATCTCACGGAACAGGCGCGCCACTGCCTCGTCCGACAGCGGGCCGGGATTGGCGGCCTTGATGCGGCGCAGCACCTGGGCCTCCCGTTCTGGCCGATAGGCATGGTTGCCCTGCTTGAGCCGCCCCACTTCCTGGGCGAGCCGCGCCCGCTCGGCGAGCAGGCGCAGCAGCTCGTCATCGACGGCATCGATGCGCTGTCTCAGGGTTTGCAGAGCGTCCGACATGGCCGGGGTTCAGGCAGGAATGGCACGCACCATGAGCACACCCTTGATGGCGGCGATGCGGTCGATCACCGCCTGGGGAGGCTCGCTGTCCACATCCACCAGGGTGTAGGCCATCTCGCCCCTGGACTTGTTCACCATGTTGTGGATGTTGAGTCCCGCCTCGGCCATGGCGGTGGAAATCTGCCCCACCATGTTGGGCACGTTGGCATTGGCGATGGCAATCCGCCAGGCGGATTCCCGCGCCATCGAGACGTTGGGGAAATTCACCGCGTTCAGGATGTTGCCGTTTTCCAGGTAATCGCGCACCTGTTCCGCCACCATCACGGCGCAGTTTTCCTCCGCCTCCTGGGTGGAGGCGCCCAGGTGCGGGAAGCTGATGATGCGCGGATTGCCCTTGAGGGCATTGGCCGGAAAATCGCAGACATAGCCCCGCAGGCGGCCCGCATTGATGCCTTCCACCACCGCCCGGTCGTCGACGATGCCCTCGCGCGCGAAGTTGAGCAGCACCGCACCCGGTTTCATGAGGGCGATGCGGGCCGCGTCGATCATGTTGCGGGTCTTGTCCAGGAGCGGCACGTGCAGGCTGATGAAGTCGCTGTTCTTCACCACCTCTTCGACGCTGGCCGCCCTTTTCACGCTGGCAGGCAGGCGCCAGGCGGCATCCACCGTGATCTCCGGATCGAAGCCGATCACGTTCATGCCCAGCCGGATGCCGGCATCCGCCACCAGGGATCCAATCGCCCCCAGGCCGATGACACCGAGGGTGCGCCCCGGCAGCTCGATGCCGGTGAACTGCTTCTTGCCCGCCTCCACTGCCCTGGCAATCTCCGCGTCATCGCCAGTGAGGGACTCGGCAAACTGCCAGGCAGGCACGAGATTGCGCGCCGCAATCAGCATGCCCGCGATCACCAGTTCCTTGACCGCGTTGGCATTGGCGCCGGGCGCGTTGAACACGGGCACGCCGCGTTCGCTCATCTTCGCCACGGGAATGTTGTTGGTGCCGGCGCCGGCGCGGCCGATGGCCTTGACGCTGGGCGGAATCACCATGTCGTGCATCTTGGCCGAGCGCACCAGAATGGCGTCCGGCTCCGCCACATCGCTGCCGATGATATAGCGCTCGGAAGGCAGGCGCGCCAGCCCCACCGGCGAGATGTTGTTGAGGGTGAGGATGCGGTATTTCTCAGCCATGTTGCTTCTCGAAGGCTTTCATGTATTCCACCAGCGCCTTCACCCCCTCGATGGGCATGGCGTTGTAGATGGAGGCGCGCATGCCGCCCACCGAGCGATGCCCCTTGAGCTGCACCAGCCCGTGCTCCTTGGCTCCCTTGAGGAAGGCTTCGTCCAGAGCAGGATCCCTGAGGGTGAACGGCACGTTCATGCGCGAGCGGTTCTCGCGCGCCGTGGGGCAGCGGTAAAAATCCGTGCTGTCCAGATAGTCGTAGAGGATCTTCGCCTTGGCGATGTTGTATTCCTCCATCGCCTTGAGGCCGCCGCGCCGCTTGAGCCACTTGAACACCAGCCCCGCCATGTAGATGGCGAAGGTGGGCGGCGTGTTGTACATGGAATCGTTGTCGGCGTGGGTCTTGTAGTCCAGCATGGTGGGCGTGCCGGCCAGGGGTTGGCCCAGCAGATCTTCGCGCACGATGACGATGGTGAGCCCTGCCGGGCCGATGTTCTTCTGGGCGCCGGCGTAGATCAGGCCATAGCGCGACACGTCGATGGGGCGCGAGAGGATGTTGGAGGACATGTCCGCCACCAGCGGCACGTCGCCGGTGTCCGGGGTCCAGAAAATCTCCACCCCGCCGATGGTTTCATTGGGCGTGTAGTGCACGTAGGCCGCGTTCGGATCCAGCCGCCACTGGTCCTGGGTGGGCGCGTAGGAGAAGTTGCGGTCCTCGGAGCTGGCCACCACGTTGACCGAGCAGAACTTCTTCGCTTCCTTGATCGCCTTTTTGGACCACTCGCCGGTGTTGAGATAGTCCGCCGACGTTTTGCCGCGCAGCAGGTTCATGGGCACCATGGCGAATTGCAGGGACGCCCCACCCTGCAGGAACAGAACCTTGTAGTTCGCCGGGATGTTTAGCAGCTCCCGCAGGTCGGCCTCCGCCTGGGCGGCGATGCCCATGAATTCCTTGCCGCGATGGCTCATCTCCATCACGGACATGCCGCACCCCTGCCAGTTGACCAGTTCGTCGCGCGCCTGCTCGAGCACTTCCAGGGGCAGTGCCGCAGGGCCGGCGCTGAAGTTGTAAACCCGTTCCATCATTCGACCTTCATGGTTCAAGAATCATCATTGGCCACAGGGCCCCGAATACAGGCAGGGTGCCCGCGTCTGCCCCGTGCCCGGTCACTCGTCCTCGTCGCGCTCCACGATGCGCTGCACGCCCACCAGCTTCTCGCCCTCGTCCAGGTTGATCAGGATCACGCCCTGGGTGGCGCGCCCCATCTCACGGATTTCCCGAACGCGGGTGCGGATCAGCACCCCACCGGTGGTGATGAGCATGATCTCGTCGTTCTCGTCCACCAGCGCCGCCGCGACCACCTTGCCGTTGCGCTCGGTGGTCTGGATGGCGATCATGCCCTGGGTGCCGCGGCCGTGGCGGGTGTATTCCGCCAGCGGCGTGCGCTTGCCGTAGCCGTTCTCGGTGGCGGTGAGCACCGACAGATTTTCCTCGCCGGCCACCACCATGGAAATGACCTTCTGCCCGGGCAACAGCTTCATGCCGCGTACGCCGTGGGCATTGCGGCCCATGGGACGCACATCGTTCTCGTCGAAGCGCACCGCCTTGCCCCCGTCCGAGAACAGCATGACGTCGCAGCGGCCATTGGTGATGTCCGCCCCCACCAGGTAGTCGCCATCGTCGAGGTTGACCGCGATGATGCCGGTGGAACGCGGACGCGAAAACTCCGACAGGGGCGTCTTCTTCACGGTGCCCATGGCGGTGGCCATGAAGACGAAATGTTCGTCATCGAACTCCTTCACCGGCAGCACAGCGGTGATTTTCTCGTGCTCCATCAGGGGCACCAGGTTGACGATGGGCTTGCCGCGCGAGGTGCGGCTACCCTGGGGCACGTTGTAGACCTTGAGCCAGTACACCCGCCCGCGGTTGGAGAAGCACAGGATGTGGTCGTGGGTGTTGGCGATGAACAGCTTCTCGATGAAATCGTCTTCCTTGGTGGCAGCCGCCTGCTTGCCGCGGCCGCCGCGTTTCTGGGCACGATAGTCGGCGATGGGCTGGGCCTTGATGTAGCCGGAGTGGGACAGGGTCACCACCACGTCCTCGGGCGCGATCAGGTCCTCCAGGGAGAGATCCTGGGCATCCACCACGATTTCGCTCTTGCGCCGGTCGCCGTACTGCGCCTTGATCTCCCCCAGTTCCTCCCGGATGATCCGGGTGATGCGCGCCGGCTTGGCCAGGATGTCCAGGTAATCGGCGATCTTGTCGATCACCTCCCGGTATTCCGCCAGGATCTTGTCCTGTTCCAGCCCGGTGAGGCGCTGCAGCCTGAGCTCCAGGATGGCCTGCGCCTGGGCATCCGACAGCCGGTAGCCCTGGGCGGACAGGCCGTATTCCGGCAGCAGTCCCTCGGGTCGGGTGGCGTCGGCTCCGGCGCGGGCCAGCATCTCCTCCACCAGCGGCGAACGCCAGGTCCTGCCCATGAGGCGCTCCTTGGCCACCGCCGGGGTCTCGGAAGCCTTGATCAGGGCGATGATCTCGTCCACGTTGGACAGCGCCACCGCCAGACCCTCCAGGATGTGCCCCCGCTCCCGTGCCTTGCGCAGTTCGAACATGGTGCGGCGGGTGACCACCTCGCGCCGGTGGCGCAGGAAGGCGTCCAGCATCTGCTTCAGGTTGAGCAGACGCGGCTGGCCATCCACCAGGGCCACCATGTTCATGCCGAAGCTGTCCTGCATCTGGGTGAGCTTGAACAGATTGTTCAGCACCACCTCCGGCATTTCGCCGCGCTTGAGCTCGATCACCACGCGCATGCCGGACTTGTCGGATTCGTCGCGCAGGTCGGAGATGCCCTCGATCTTCTTCTCGCGCACCAGCTCCCCGATGCGCATGAGGAGGTTGGCCTTGTTCACCTGGTAGGGCAGCTCATCGATGATGATGGCCTGGCGGTTGCCCGATTTGTCCAGATCCTCGAAGTGGGTGCGGGCGCGGATCACCACCCGTCCGCGGCCGGTGCGGTAGCCCTCGCGAATCCCGGCCACGCCGAAGATGATGCCCGCGGTGGGGAAATCGGGCGCGGGGATGATGTCGATCAGCTCATCCACCTCGATGTCCGGGTTGTCGAGCAGCGCCAGACAGGCATCCACCACCTCACCCAGGTTGTGGGGCGGAATGTTGGTCGCCATGCCCACGGCGATGCCCGCCGAACCGTTGATGAGCAGGTTGGGAATGCGTGTGGGCAGGACCGTGGGTTCCCGCTCCTTGCCGTCGTAGTTGGGGACGAAATCGACGGTTTCCTTGTCGATGTCCGCCAGCATCTCGGAGGCGATGCGCTCCAGCCGGCATTCGGTGTAGCGGTAGGCGGCGGGGGAATCCCCGTCCACCGAACCGAAGTTGCCCTGCCCGTCGATCAGCGTGTAGCGCATGGAAAAGTCCTGGGCCATGCGCACCAGGGCCTCGTAGGTCGCAGTGTCGCCGTGGGGGTGATATTTACCCAGCACGTCACCCACCACACGCGCGCATTTCACATAGGGCCGGTTCCACACGTTGTTCGACTCGTGCATGGCGAACAGCACGCGCCGGTGCACGGGCTTGAGACCGTCGCGCACGTCGGGCAGGGCCCGGCCCACGATCACGCTCATGGCGTAATCGAGGTAGGAATTGCGCATCTCCTCTTCGAGGCTGACCGGGATCGTTTCTTTGGCGAATTGGTCCATGTTTTCAGCAGCTTGGCAGGGCCCGCGGCGGGCCGTGCGAGGGGAAAAAATAGGGGCAAGTCTAACATGGCCGGCCGGTCCGGGCCACTGGCGCGGCCACCGGGCAGCCGCTCGTTGGACCGGGAAAGCCCCTGCGCGCCTTGTATTTACGTGACTTTGTGTTTATGCTTCTCAAGGAATGCGCGGCGCCTGCCGCGCGAGACGGACTTCACGGAATCTTCACCAAAAAGAAAGGCTCGAACGATGGCTATTTCCTCCCGTGCGAAAACTCTCTCGGGCATGCTTGCGGCGCTGACCCTGGCGGCGGCCGCCCTGGTGCCGGCGCAGGCCGCGGAACGCTCGCCCGGCTACTGGTATGACAACAGCGGCAATGTCTGGAAGAACAACTACAACCAGTGCTGGCGCGCCGGTTACTGGACCCCGTCCATGGCGATTGCCGAATGCGATCCCGACTTGGTCAAGAAGGAAGCGCCCAAGCCGGCCGCCAAGCAGGACACCGTGCCCGCCGCGCCGCTGGTGCCGCCCACCGGGCCCGCCAAGCCCGCCTTCGCCAAGGTGACCATCCAGGCGGAAGCCCTGTTCGACTTCGACAAGGCCGTGGTGCGCCCGGATGGCAAGGAAGTGCTGGACCGGGAAGTGGTCGCCAAGATGAAGCAGTATCCCCAGGTGGAAGTCCTGCTCATCACCGGTCACGCCGACCGCATCGGCAGCGAGAAGTACAACATGAAACTGTCCGAGCGGCGCGCCAATGCCGTGAAGGACTATCTGATCTCCCAGGGCATCGAGGCCAGCCGCCTGGAGACCGCTGCCAAGGGTGAATCCGAGCCGGTGGTGGACTGCAAGAACATCAAGGGTCCGGAAAACCGCCACAACAAGAAGCTGGTGGAGTGCCTGCAGCCCAACCGCCGCGTGGTGGTGGAAATCAAGGTGCAAAAGTCCTCCGCCGACTGAGTTTGCCGTATCCCGACCAGCCCCGCCCTGCGCGGGGCTTTTTTTTGAGCCTGCCCATGACCGCAAGCCGCCTCCTCAGTGCCCGCTGGATCGTGCCCGTGGAGCCGCCGGGCGTCACGCTGGAGCACCACAGCCTGCTCGTGGAAAACGGCATGATCGCCGCCCTGCTTCCCTCCGCGGAGGCCCGTCGGCTTTATCCCGACGTGGCGGAAACCCGGCTCGATTCCCACGTGCTCATTCCGGGGCTTATCAACCTGCACACCCACGCCGCCATGAGCCTGATGCGCGGGCTGGCCGACGACCTGCCCCTGATGACCTGGCTCAAAGAGCACATCTGGCCCGCGGAACAACGCCATGTGTCGGCCGACTTCGTGCGCGACGGCAGCCTGCTCGCCTGCGCCGAGATGCTGCGCGCGGGCATCACCTGCTTCAATGACATGTATTTCTTCCCGGAGGCCACGGCAGAAGCGGTGCTGGCAAGCGGCCTGCGGGCGGCGCTGGGCATCATCGCCCTCGAGTTTCCCAGTCCCTATGCGGGTGACGCCGAGGATTACCTGCGCAAGGGCCTGGCGGCGCGCGATGCCTTCAAGGGTGAATCCCGGCTGACCTTTACCATGGCGCCCCACGCACCCTACACGGTGAGCGACCGCAGTCTGGCCAAGATCCTCACCCTGGCCGATCAGCTGGAACTGCCCATCCACATGCACCTGCACGAGACGGCCGACGAGATCGTGGGCAGTCTCGCCGAACATAAGCTGCGACCCCTGGCCCGCCTGCAGGCGCTGGGGCTGTTGGGCCCCGGACTGATCGCGGTGCACATGGTGCACCTCAACGAATCGGAAATCGAACTCATCGCCCGCACCGGTGTGCACGTGGCCCACTGCCCGAGCTCCAACCTCAAGCTGGCGAGCGGCATCGCCCCCGTGGCCGCCCTGCTCGCCAGGGGCGTCAACGTGGCCCTCGGCACCGATGGCGCGGCGAGCAACAACCGCCTCGATCTCCTCAACGAGGCGCGCACCGCGGCGCTGCTCGCCAAGGGCAGCACGGGCGATCCCACCGCCGTCGATGCCCACCAGGCCCTGGCCATGGCCACCCTCCACGGCGCCCGCGCCCTGGGCCTGGACGGCCGCATCGGCTCCCTCGTGCCGGGCAAGGCCGCCGACATCGTGGCGGTGGACCTCTCGGGGCTGGAAACGCTGCCCTGCTATGATGTGGTCTCCCACCTGGTTTACGCCGCCGGCCGCGAGCAGGTGAGCCACGTCTGGGTGGACGGGGAACTGCTGCTCGACGCCCGGGCTCTCACCAAACTGGACGAACGCGAGCTCATGGCCAAGGCCAGCCACTGGCAGCGCATCCTGGGAGCCAAGACATGAACGCCGACGAAGTGGAACTGCAGAAATTCGCCGCCCTGGCCCACCGCTGGTGGGATCCCAACAGCGAGTTCAAGCCGCTGCACGACATCAACCCCCTGCGCCTGGAATGGATCGACCGGCAGGTGGGCCTCGCCGGCAAGAAGGTGTTGGACGTGGGCTGCGGCGGCGGCATCCTCGCCGAGGGCATGGCAGACCGCGGGGCGGAGGTGATGGGCATCGACCTGGGCGAGAAGGCGCTCAAGGTGGCGCGCCTGCATCTGCTGGAATCCGGGCGCAGGGTGGATTACCGCCTGGTTTCGGCGGAAGCCCTGGCGGAGGAAATGCCTGGAGCCTTCGACGTGGTGACCTGCATGGAAATGCTGGAGCACGTGCCGGATCCCGCGAGCACCGTGCGCGCCTGCGCCCGGCTGGTGAAGCCGGGCGGCGCAGTGTTCTTCTCCACCATCAACCGCAATCCCAAGTCCTACCTGTTCGCCATCATCGGCGCGGAATACGTGCTGGGCCTGCTGCCCCGGGGCACCCACGACTACGCCAAGTTCATCAAGCCCTCGGAGCTGTCGCGTTTCTGCCGCGAGGCGGGTCTTGCCGTGACCGACATCATCGGCATGAGCTATAACCCCTTCACCCGGGTCTATTCCCTGGGACGTGACACGGATGTCAACTACCTGCTGCAGGCCCGGCGGGAGGCTTAGCACGGTGAGCCGGTATGTCCGTTGAAGCGGTCCTGTTCGATCTGGACGGGACGCTGGCCGACACCGCCCGGGATCTGGCCTTTGCCCTGAACGAGCAGCGCCGGCTCCATGGCCTGCCGCCCCTGCCCTTCGAGGCCATCCGCCCGGTGGCGTCCCACGGGGCACGGGGGCTGCTCGCCCTGGGCTTCAATCTCTCCCCGGAAGCGCCGGACTTCGCCCCCATGCGCGCCCAGTTCCTGGACCTCTACGCGCGCCACCTGTGCGACCAGACCGTGCTGTTTCCGGGCATGGCCGAGACCCTCGCGCAACTGGAGGCGCGGGGACTGCGCTGGGGGGTGGTGACCAACAAGCCGGCGCGCTTCACCCTGCCCCTGATGGAGGCGCTGGGGCTGGCCGCCCGGGCCGCCTGCATCGTTTCCGGGGATTCCACCGCCAACGCCAAGCCCCACCCCGAACCCCTGCTCGAGGCCGCGCGCCAACTGGGGCTGCCCGCCAGCCGCTGCCTGTACGTGGGGGATGCGCAGCGGGACGTGGCCGCCGCGCAGGCGGCCGACATGCCGGTGCTGGTGGCACGCTATGGCTATCTCGCGGAGGAGGACGATCCCGCCGCCTGGGGCGCCCTGGGCCTGATCGACACCCCCGCGGAGCTTTTCCGCTGGCTCGGCTGACTTGAACGCTCCAACGAAAAAGCGGCCCGAAGGCCGCTTTTTCGTTGCATTGGGAGCCGTTCAGGCCGCTTTCTGCTGGCTGGGCCCCACCCAGTACTTGAGCTTGGGCAGGAGCTGGTCTTCCACTTCCTTCACGCGCTTGCGGTAGCTCTCGTACCAGCTGCCGGGAGAAGGCGCGCAGTACTCGTTGTAGTCGAAGCCGTGCTCCTTGATGTAGGCCTGGAGCTCCGCGTCGAGCTTCAGCTTTTCCTGAATGAGCTGGGACTGGTCCATGTTTTCCTCCGGAGAAAGTTGAACGCGTTCAAGAGAAAAGGACTGTGTTGCCGGGGCCGGATTATAGCAAAACTGCCGGGATCCTTGCCTATACTGGGGACGTCGCATCCGGTGGAGGTCCCATGATCCTGTTCAAGCTCAACGGCAAAACCCAAAGCCTCGACGTGGACCCGGACATGCCCCTGCTCTGGGTCCTGCGCGACCGGCTGGGACTCACCGGCACCAAGTATGGCTGCGGCATGAGCCTGTGCGGCGCCTGCACCGTGCACGTGGACGGCGAGCCGGTGCGCGCCTGTGTCACGCCCGTCTCGGCGGTGGCCGGCCGCGGCGTCACCACCATCGAGGGGCTCAAGTCCCGCATCGGCCGCGCCGTCCAGGCAGCCTGGGAAAAGCTGGACGTGGTCCAGTGCGGCTACTGCCAGGCCGGCCAGATCATGGCCGCCAGCGCCCTCCTTGCCCGCAACCCCCGGCCCAGCGATGCCGACATCGACGCGGCCCTCGCCGGCAACCTGTGCCGCTGTGCCACCTACCAGCGCATCCGCGCGGCGGTGCACGAGGCGGCCCGTTCCCTGCGGAGGCCGGCATGAGCACCCTGGTCAATGAAAGCCGCCGCGCCTTTCTCAAGGGTGCAGGCGGGCTGTGTCTCGCGGTCTATTTGAGGCCGGCGCTGGCCGCGGCGGACGCCAGCCAGGCCTTCGAGCCCAACGCCTTCGTGCGCATCGCGCCGGACGATACCGTGACCATCATCGCCAAACACCTGGAAATGGGTCAGGGCACCTACACGGGGCTCGCCACCCTGGTGGCGGAGGAGCTGGACGCGGCCTGGTCCCAGATCCGTGTGGAGGGCGCGCCGGCCGATGTACGCCGTTATGCCAACCTGCTGTGGGGTGCCCAGGGCACTGGCGGCTCCACCGCCATGGCCAATTCCTTCGAGCAGATGCGTCGGGCCGGTGCCGCGGCGCGCCACATGCTGGTCGCGGCGGCCAGCCGCGAGTGGGGCGTGCCCGCGGCAGAAATCACGGTCAGGGCGGGCGTGGTGAGCCACAAGGCCTCGGGCCGGCAGGCGCGCTTCGGTGAGTTCGCCGCCCAGGCAGCCCAGGAGCCGGTGCCGGAACCGGAGGACATCCGCCTCAAGGATCCCCGGGATTTCGTCTACATCGGCCGCCATGTGCCGCGCAAGGACAGCCGCGACAAGATCACCGGCCGCGCCCTGTTCACCGCCGACGTGCAGCTGCCGGGCATGCTCACTGCCCTGGTGGCCCACCCGCCCCGCTTCGGCGCCCGGCTGAAAAACTTCGACGCCACCGCCGCCAGGGCCGTCCCCGGGGTGGTGGACGTGGTGGCCATTCCCCAGGGCGTGGCGGTACTGGGTCGGGACTTCTGGTCCGCCAAGCGCGGGCGGGATGCGCTCCGGGTGGAGTGGGACGAGTCGCGGGCCTTCCGCGGCAGCACCGCCGAGATGCTGGAGCAC
>JBBFMG010000033.1:0-14012 GCA_037478575.1 Burkholderiales bacterium
CGGGAGGCGGTTGCCGCCTGGTTCGCGGCCCTTGCCACGGATGCCCGCATCCTGCGGGCCAAGGGTGTGCTGCGCGTGGGGCAAGACTGGCAGCACTGTGAACTTGCGGGCGGGCAGCTCGCGGTGGCGCCCATTGCCTGGCGCCGCGACAGCCGGGTGGAAGTGGTGGCCGAAGGGCCCGGGCCCGACTGGGAGAGGCTCGAGGCCAGCCTGCGCGGGGCCGTCAGGGCCAGTCCGGGCTGACCACGAAACCGCGGCTGTCTTCGCGCCACAGGCCGTCGCCCGCGGGCGCGAGCCGTGCCAGCAGAAGGGGTGTGCGGGCCCGGGCGAAATGGGTGGCGAGCACCTGTTCCACGCGGTCGGTCTCGAACAGGGTGCGCTCGCCTGCCTGCCCCAGGGCCGGTGCCAGCCACGCCAGCCGCGGCAGCACCTTCCATCGGCACTCGCCCGATGCAGCCACCGGCAGCTGCGCCGTTCCATGGCGCAGCCACCAGCCGCTGGGGGCGGCCTCCGACAAACCCGCCACGTGCGGCCGTGGCGCCTCCAGGGGAAAGAACAGCCAGCCCTTCACCAGCGCCTGGGCGCGCGGGCTTCGGCCGCCCAGCGCCGCGCGCCCCGCCGGCGTGCGGGATAACAGGAGCTGATGACCGAACAGTCGGTCGAGCCTGGCCGACAGCCGGTCGGCCGGATCGGGGCCGATGAACCCTGCCAGTCCCGCCGCGGGGTCTGTGAGGAGGTAGAACTTCACCGTCACTTCCCAGTGGACGAGTCCCCCCAGCTCCCCGTGTTCGAAAACGAAATCGTATTCACCCAGCGTCCGGCCGGCCTCCTCCACCGTAAGCCCACTGCGCAGCCCCTGCGCACCGGCATGGCTGAGCCAGAAGGCCACCAGGCGCTCGAAATATTCGCCGAGCCGGTGGGTGTGCTGGGCCTCGAGCCAGGCAACGAGCGGCGCCGGATCGCGCTCCAGCGCCTGCAGGAGGTCCGCAAGGCGGGCCGCCTGTGCAGCGCAGAAGGCATCGGACACCAGGGCCCGAGCCTCTGGATGATCCAGTGCGATGAGTCCGGGCGAGGCAATGGCCCAGGCCAGATCCCGTACTGCAGGGTGGGTGAGTCGGGCTTCCAGAGCCGCGAAGGCCGTCATGGGGAGTAAACTTTTGCGCGGGCCGGCTGTCTGTGCGTGGCCGGCAAGAAAAAATCATAGCGCAAGGAGTGTTTCCCATGTCCCGATGGCTTACCCAGGCGGCTGCTTTGTTGGCCGTCCTGTTTCCTCTCGCGGCCTGCTCCCAGCCCGCTTCCTCCGGCGCCGCGGCGCCCCGCACCGAATCTGCTCCGGCCGCGGCGCCGGCAGCCGGCCCGGTGGTGGCCCTGCCCGATTTCAGCGCCCTGGTGGAAAAGGAAGGGCCGGCGGTGGTCAACATCAGCACCACGCAGAAAATCCGTGGCCGGGCGTTCCCGGGCTTCCCCGGCCTGGATCCGGACGATCCCTTCTATGACTTCTTCCGTCGCTTCATGCCCCCCGTGCCCAACGGGCCCCAGGAATTCGAGACTCATTCCCTGGGTTCCGGCTTCATCATCAGTCCCGACGGCTATATCCTCACCAATGCCCACGTGGTGGACAACGCCACCGAAGTCGTGGTGAAGCTCACGGATAAACGCACCTTCAAGGCCAAGATCGTGGGCAAGGATCGCCGGACCGACGTGGCCCTGCTCAAGATCGACGCGAAGAACCTGCCCACCGTGCCCATCGGTGATCCCAACAAGTTGAAGGTGGGCGAATGGGTGGTGGCGATTGGCTCGCCCTACGGCTTCGAGAACAGCGTGACCGCGGGCATCGTCAGCGCCAAGGGGCGCAACCTGCCGGGTGATGGCTACGTGCCCTTCATCCAGACCGACGTGGCGGTGAACCCGGGGAACTCCGGCGGCCCCCTGTTCAACATGCGCGGCGAAGTGGTGGGCATCAACGCCCAGATCTACAGCCGCACCGGCGGCTACATGGGCCTGTCCTTCGCCATTCCCATCGACGTAGCCATGGATGTGGCCAACCAGTTGAAGGGGACCGGCAAGGTGTCGCGCGGCAAGCTGGGCGTGGTGATCCAGGAGGTCACGCCGGATCTCGCCGCTTCCTTTGGCCTCAAGGAGGCCAAGGGCGCCGTGGTCGCCCAGGTGGAGCCGGGCAGCGCCGCGGAGAAGGCGGGCATCCAGCCGGGCGATGTCATCCTCAAATTCGACGGCAAGGAAGTGGCGGATTCGACCACCCTGCCGCGCATGGTGGGCGCGGTCAAGCCGGGCACCCGGGTCAAGGTGGAAGTGTGGCGCGACAGGCGGGCGAAGGAGCTCACCCTCACCCTCGGTGAGTGGGATGAAAGCAGCGCCGCCGCCGAGGAAAGCGCGGATCAGGGCGAGAAAACGGGCCGCCTGGGCGTGGCGGTGACCAACCTCAGCGCCCAGCAGAAGGCGCGGCTCAAGGTGAGCCACGGCGTGCTGGTGCAGAGTGTGTCAGGCCCGGCGGAGCGCGCCGGCGTGCAGCCGGGAGATGTGATCCTCGCGGTCAACAGCGAGCCCGTGCGCGACGTGGACCATTTCGCCAAACTCATGAAGCAGAACGAAGGGGCCAAGGTGCTCGCGCTGCTGCTGCAGCGGGGCGATCGCCGTCTGTTCGTCCCGGTGCGGGTGGGCGACTGAAGTCCTCCCGAGAGAAAAAAGCCCGCCGCAAGGCGGGCTTTTTTAAGGACCCGGTTCAGCGCGGCGTGTAGCGCAACTGCAGGAAAACCGTGGAGGGGCGGGCCGGATAGCCCTTCGCCAGTTCGTATTCCCGGTCGAACACGTTGTTCCAGCGGGCCGTCAGCGCGAGTTCCCGGTTGATGGCATAGGTCGCACGCAGGTTGAAGAAGGTGTAGCCCGGCAGGCGGCTCCCAGGCGCTTCGTTCACGGAATCGAAACGGTCGCCGCTAGCCACCACTTCGCCGCCCAACTGCCAGGGCCCGGTTTGCCAGTCGAGCCCCAGGCTGCCGTAGTACTCCGCGCGTCGCGGCAACCGGCGGTTGGTCGCGGTGTTCACCGCTTCCTGCACGGTGGCGCGGGCGCTCGCGCGCCATTGTCCCGACAAGGGCAGGCTGGCTGCCAGCTCCACCCCCTGGGTCGTGGCGCGGGCGACGTTGACCGGGCAGCCCCATGGGCAGGTAGGTTTGGTCACCATCCAGTCAAAGGCGATGAGATCGCGGATGCGATTGGAAAATCCCGTGAGGGAGACATCGCGGCCTGCTTCGGCGTAGCGCAGGCTCAGCTCGCCTCCCACGGACTTCTCCGGCTTGAGATCCGGGTTGGCAAA
Source organism: Burkholderiales bacterium (assembly GCA_037478575.1). Classification (GTDB taxonomy): domain Bacteria; phylum Pseudomonadota; class Gammaproteobacteria; order Burkholderiales; family Thiobacteraceae; genus Thiobacter. The sequence goes on from JBBFMG010000033.1 coordinate 3,332, forward strand.
GTTGGGGTAATACAACTGATCGAAGGTCGGCGCGCGGAAGGCCGTGGCCACGTTCGCGCTCACCCGCCAGGCGGGCGAGAGCTGGTAGCCGTAGCCTACCCCGCCGGTGGTGTGACCGCCGAACTGGCTGTTGTCGTCGTGGCGCAGGGAGAGTTGCACGCCGTGGCGGCCGGTGTCCAGGCGATAGATGCCAAATACGGAAGTCACATGACGGCTGGTGCGGTCATAGGCTGTCGTGCTGCTCAGCTTTTGGGCCAGGTGCTCGATGCCGGCAGTGAGATGCGCGCCGTGACCGAGACCGATGTCGTTCTGCCAGGTGAACTGATCCTGGGTGGACTTCACCGGCGCATAGTTGACGTTGATCCAACGGTAATCGTCCACGCCCTGGGCGACACGCACCAGACTTTCCCAGTCATCCGTGAAGCGGTTGCGGCTCACGGCCGCCACGCTTTGCAGGCGTTCTTTCTTGACCGGGTCCCCCGGCACACCGGCATCGAAGTGGACCACTCCTTCCGTGGCGAACACGGCAACTCCCAGGCTGTTGCGCGCATCCCATGCATGGGTCAGGGCGGCGCTCAGGGAGGTGTTGCGGTAGGGGTCCCGGTCCGGATTGAAGGTCCAGCTTCCGGCCCGCGCATTGGTGGCGGAGGGCGCGTCGATGGCTTCATGGCTCACCCGCAGATCGAGCTGGGTGGCGTTCCAGCGCCGCCACAGACCGAGGCTGGTCTTGCTTGCCCGGTCGCTACCCAGTCCGACGCTGGCATCGAAGCCGGAACCCGAAGGGCGGCGGGTGAAAATCTGCACCACGCCGCCGATGGCATCGGCGCCATAGAGACTGCTGCCGGGTCCGCGCAGGATCTCGATGCGCTCGATCTGTTCCAGCGGAATGTGTTCCAGGGCGGTGGTGCCGCTGGTGATGTTGTCCATGCGTACGCCATCCACCAGCACCACCGTGTGATTGCTGTTGGCGCCGCGCATGAATACTGACGCGTTCTGCCCGGGCCCGCCATTGGTGGCGATTTCCACGCCGCCTCGGGCCTGCAGCAGCTCCGGCAGTGTCTGCTGGCCTGCGCGCAGGATTTCGTCATGGGTGATGACCGTGGTGCTTTGCAGGGCCTCGGTGAGGGGCTGGACATGGCGCGTGGGTGTGACCACGATGGTGCCGAGATCGAAGGTGGAAACATCCTCGGCGAAGGCCGGCGTGAAGGCGCAGGCGAGGGCGCCTGCAATGAGGGTCTTGTTCATGATGGCTCCCTGGTCGGGCGGCATGCAGCCCGCATGCCGCGCGTTGCGAATGCGGCCGCTGCAGGGAGGAACAGGAAGCAAAGAAACGCCACCGGAACGCCGCACCCCCGCAGCCTCCGCGCTTGCGTTTCAGGCCGGTCTCCGGGCTCGCGAGGGGAGCATCGCTCCGGCATGCCGCCTTCCCGGGGGTTCCCAGTGGCTGGATGGCCGGGGTGGCCATCCGGGCATGCCTTGACTCGCCTACCGTTGCGGGCGCAGCGCAGGCTTGGTACCTGACTTCCCAGTTTCACCCCCCTCCCTGCCGGCAGGGGGACACCTGAAACGAGGGCGCATTGTACCCGCCCGGACCGGGGACGCCAAATGAACGAGGTGTCCGGAGAGATGACAAAGTACTTGCAAAAGAAGCCGTTATAATTTGACTCGGCTAAACTTTTGAAACTATAGTGTCGCCATGGACGCGGAGCTGAAAAGCCTCGAAGAAAAGGTCTCGCAACTGGTGCGCTTCTGTCAGCGTCTGCGGGACGAGAACCACGCCCTGCGTCAACGCCTCGCCGCCGAGCAGAACGAGAACAAGAGGCTGCACGAGAAGCTGGACGGCGCGCGGGCGCGTCTGGAAAACCTCCTCAACCGCATTCCCGAAAGCTGACCATGGCCGCCAATTCCAAGGGCATGGACGTCACCATCATGGGACGCGAGTTCCGCGTCGCCTGCCCGCCGGAGGAGCAGGAAAAACTCCTGCAGGCGGTGGACTACCTGGACCGCAAGATGCGCGAGATCCGCGATGCGGGAAAAGTGATCGGCGTGGAGCGCATTGCCATCATGGCCGCGCTCAACATCGCCCACGAGCTGCTCAACACGCGCATGGGGGGCTTTGACCTGGGCGACATCAAGCGTAGAATCCACGCTCTCGAAAAACAGATCGACGAGGCCATGGCCGATCAGGACGATCTGTTTCAGCAATGACCGGCTGAAGACTGCCGGTGACACTGCGAGCCTGTCATCCCCTGCGGTGTCCGTTACGGCCAAAACTTCCTTGAACCAATGCCATTGTGCTTGGTTGCGGCCTTCCGGACGCTTTTGTGCGCGTCCCACGCGGACGTACCTGCGGCGCCCCGGCTGCGACCCCCTGAACCTCAGGTTCAGGAGACTGGCCGGACGGCATTCGCGGGGGGCCCCCTTCCTCTTTCCCTGGCATGCGTGTGCCCTGCAAAGCAGGCTGAGCACACGTGTGCCGTTGGCCCGCGATCCCGGCCGGGACGGGCGCGGTGGGTGCCTGCTCGGTGTCCGCTGTGGACCCCGTGATTCAGGATCCTGGAATGGACAAACCTGACCTCCGCCGCGAAATCCGCGCCCGGCGCCGGGCCGTGACCGTGCACGAAGCACGTGCCGCGGCGCAGCGGCTGCTGCGCCTGGCGCTGCACCACCGGCTGCTGCTCAAGGCGCGGCGCATCGGCTTCTATCTGCCGATGGCGGAGGAGATCGACCTGCTGCCCCTCATCAACGCGGCGCTCTGGCTTAAGCGCGCATGCTATTTGCCGGTGGTGCCACGCCGGGGCACGGCGGCGCTGTGGTTTTCCCGGCTCACGCCCCTGCCCCGCTGGTACGTGAACCGCTTCGGCATCCACGAACACGCCTCGCCCGAACGGGTGCGTGCCCGCCAGCTGGATCTGCTGTTCCTGCCCCTGGTGGCCTTCGATGCACAGGGCAACCGTCTGGGCATGGGTGGCGGTTTCTACGACGCCAGCCTGGCCTATCTGCGCCACCGCCGTGTCTGGCGCAGGCCGCGACTCATTGGGGTCGCCTATGACTTCCAGCGCGTGGACCGGCTGCCCCGCGAACCCTGGGACGTGCCCCTGGACGCGGTGCTCACGGACCGGCGCCTCTACCGCTTCTTACGCTGACCCGTTTCGTCTGGCGAAACCGCGCTGCGCATCTCGCAGGATCCCGGGCCTGCGGTTACCATTCGCCTTTGCCTCCCATGACCCGAGACGAAATCCCATGCGTTACTGGCTGATGAAATCCGAACCTTCCGAATACAGCATCGACGACCTGGCGCGCGATGGCAGCGTGGCCTGGTTCGGGGTGCGCAACTATCAGGCGCGCAATTTCATGCGCGACCAGATGAAGCCCGGCGATCTCGCCTTCTTCTATCATTCGAGCTGTCCGGAGCCCGGTATCGCCGGCATTTGCGAGGTGTCGAAAGCGGCCTATCCCGATGCCACCCAGTTCGATCCCGCAAGCAAGTATTACGACCCCAAGGCCACGCCCGACAATCCGCGCTGGTTCAACGTGGAAGTGCGCTTCGTGCGCAAGACGCGGCTTGTACCCCTGAGCGAGCTGCGGGCGCATCCGGAACTGGCCCACATGCGCATTCTGCAGCGGGGCAACCGCCTGTCCATCACGCCGGTGGATCCGCGCGAATGGGCCTTCATCGAAAAACTCCTGTGAGCAGCCCGTGCTGATCGAATGGCTGGCCTATGGCGCGCTGGGCGCCTTTGCCGGATTCCTGGCGGGGCTGCTGGGCGTGGGCGGCGGGCTCATCATCGTGCCGGTGCTCACCTTCATCTTCACCGCCCACCATTTCCCCGGGGCCTACGTGGTGCACCTGGCGCTGGGTACTTCACTCGCCAGTATCGTGTTCACGTCCATCTCCAGCTTTCGTGCGCACCACGCCCATGGCGCGGTGAATTGGCGTATCTGGCGCCAGATCACACCCGGCATCATCACCGGCACCCTGGCCGGCAGCGTGCTGGCGGCCTGGCTGTCCACCGCGTTTCTCAAGGCCTTTTTCGTGGTGTTCCTGTTCTACGTGGGCACCCAGATGCTGCTGGACATCCGGCCCAAGGCTTCGCGTGCCCTGCCGGGGCGGCCCGGCATGTTCGCCGCGGGCAATGTCATCGGCGCGGTCTCCAGCCTGGTGGGGATCGGCGGCGGCACGCTGTCGGTGCCCTTCATGACCTGGTGCAATGTCAGGCTGCACGAGGCCATCGGCACCTCGTCGGCGATCGGCTTCCCCATCGCCGTGGCGGGGGCCGTGGGCTATGTGGCCAATGGCCTGCGGGTGGGCGGCCTGCCGGACGGCAGCCTCGGCTTCGTGTATCTGCCGGCACTGGGCGCCATCGCCGTGGCCAGTGTCCTCACCGCCCCCCTGGGCGCCAGGCTCGCCCACCGCCTGCCCGTGAAAAAGCTCAAGAAGATTTTCGCCCTCCTGCTCTACACCCTGGGGGCGAGAATGGCGTGGACGCTGTTCTGAGAGGGGGCCGGTTAGGCGGGGCTGCCTCCGGCCCGGCGCCGACACTCAGGTGTAGCGTTTCATCTCCCGGCGGCGGCCGGGTTTTTTCTTGAGGATCACCACCCCGCGGATGGCGCTGGGGCCGGCGATCTCGAAGGAGGGATATTTGGGGTTCAGGGCGTGCAGGCTCCACACGCCGTCGATGATGCGCAGCTGGCGGAAATAGAATTCCCCCTCGTGCTCGGCCACCACGAAGGAGCCATCGCGCGCCAGGCCTTCCGGTTCACACACGATGATCTCGCCGTGGAGGAACTCCGGCTCCATGTAGTCGTCGAGCACCATCAGGGCGAAGGGTTCCGCCCCGGCGCAGTTGCTCACTTCCGCCAGCGGGTTGATGGGGATGACTTTCTTGTCGCTCATGGCATCAGGATAGCGCCGCCGCGCCGGGAAAACCACCCTAGAAGGTGTGGGTGTATTGCAGCCCCAGGATGTCCACGTGGCTCTGGTAGCGGCCCGTGACGCCGTTGTCGATGGAGGCGTCCTTGACGAACAGGTGACTGTAGGCCACGTCCAGCACGTCGTGGGTATTGAGACGGAAGCCGATCCCCGCCGCCAGCCAGGTGCGGTCGTTGTCCGGAATGCGCACCGTGCGGTGGCGGGCGTCGGGCACCGGCGTCTCGTCATAGCCTATTCCCATGCGCAACGTGGTGCGCTCGGTCAGCTGGTAGTGGGCGCCCAGGGAGTAGCGGAAGGTGTTCTTCCAGTTTTCGGGTGTGACGCCCAGCACCGCGCCATTGGACCGGACCACGCGCAGTTCCTGGAAGCTGGACCAGCCCGTGCGGGCGAGGTCGGCGAGCAGTGCCCAGCGCGGGGAAAGGCGGTGATAGAGGCTGAGCGTCCAGGTGTCGGGCAGGGTGATGTCGGCGCTGCCACCGCTGTTGAGCGTGGGTGCACTGCTGAAGCTGATGTCTCCCGTGAGATGCTGCTTCACCCGGGAGCGGTAGGACACACCCACGCGTGTGTCCCGGCCCGCTTCATACAGCAGCCCGACGTTGTAGCCGTAACCCCAGTCATCCCCCTTCACCGTGAGGGTGCCTGCAGCCCCGGCGAAGCTGGTGAGCTCCGCCTCGATGTACATGGCGTTGAGGCCCGCGCCCAGGGACAGTCGGTCGTTCACCCGCCAGGCCAGGGCGGGATTGATGTTCACCGTCTTCATTTCGGATTTGATGCCCTGGAAGCGTCCGACCCAGTTGGCGTCGTATTCGGTCTTGAGGCCAAAGGGCACGTTGATGCCCAGGCCGAACCAGACGTTGGCGTTGATCGGCATGGCATAGTAGAGATTGGGCAGCACGCTCAGACCGCCGGCATCGCCGCCATCGTGGGTGGCGGGATTGCCGTCGTCGAATTTCGCGCTGATGCCGATGGCGTGGAGGGATGCCACGATCTGCCTGCCGGGCAGCCGGGTCATGGCCGCCGGATTGAAGAAGATCGTGCTGGCGTTGTCGCCCTTGGCGCCGCTGCCGGCATAGGCAGCGCCCTGGCCGTCGGCATTGGCCTCGATCAGGCTGAAGCCGGAGGCATGGGCGCCGGCCGGTATGCCAAGGCACAGGGCCAGAGCGAGGGATCGGATGTTCATGGGGTCTCCTCCCTTGGAGTTGTGGTGGAAATCAGCGGCGCAGGTCCGCGTACAGGGCCTCGATGGCCTCGCGGTATTTCTCGAACAGTGGCCTGCGTTTCATCTTCAGGGTGGGGGTCAGCAGGCCGTTTTCCACGGTCCATTCGTCGAGGGTGGCGTGCACCCGGCGCACCTGGGCGTAGCCCGGGAAGTCCCGCAGGCGCTGGGCGATGCGGGCCAGCAGTGCCTTCTGCGCCCGGCCATCCCCCAGGGCGGCGGGATCGTCCGGATCCAGCCCCAGGTCCCGGGCGAAGCCCGCCCACTGCTCCGGATCCAGGCTCGCCACGGCGACGAGGCAGGGTTGCCCTTCGCCCACCAGCATCACCTGGGCGAACAGGGGATCAAGTTGGATGGCAGATTCCATGTCTGCCGGCGGCACTTTCTCGCCATTGGAGAGGACGATGATGTCCTTGATGCGGCCCACGATGTGGTAATGGCCATACTGGTCCACCGTGGCCTTGTCCCCGGTGTGCAGCCAGCCTTCCGGGTCGATGGCGGCGCGGGTGGCGTCCGGGTCGGCCCAGTAGCCCTGCATCACGCAGCGGCTGCGGGTGAGCAGCTCGCCATCCTCCGCGATGCGCACCTCCACCTGGGGCAGCGGCAGGCCGATGCTGGCAGGAATGTTGGACTTCGGCCGGTTGACGGTGACCACCGGGCTTGTTTCCGTGAGACCGTAGCCCTGGTAGAGGGGCAGGCCCAGGCCGATGAAGACGCGGGCGATTTCCGGGTTGAGGGCGGCGCCGCCGGAGACGGCATAGCGCAGCCGGCCGCCCAGTTTTTTGACGATGGGGGCCGCCACCCGCGCGGCCAAGAGCGGCCAGGCAAGCAGCCTGGGATGCCAGGGCGCGCGGCCCTGCTGCCATTCGAAGCGATGCCAGCCCACCTCCACCGCCAGTTCGAAGAGGCGCCGCGCGAAGGCGGACTTCTTTTCCAGCGCATCGCGGATGCGGGCGTGGAAACGCTCGTAAATCCGCGGCACGGAGATGAGCACCGTGGGCCGGATCAGTTCCAGATCGTGGGCGAGCAGGGACACCGAGCGGGCGAAGGCCACCTCCGCGCCCAGCGCCATGGGCAGATAGACGCCCGCGGTGCGCTCCAGGGTGTGGGACATGGGCAGGAAAGACAGGAACACCTCGTCCGGGGCGAAGGGTCCGCAATGGAGCACGTACCAAATGTTCCAGAGGATGTTGCCGTGGGAGAGCATCACACCCTTGGGCCGCCCCGTGGTGCCCGAGGTGTAGACGATGGAGGCCAGGGCGTCGAGATTGAGCTTTACCGGCGGCACCGGCGTGCCCTCTGCCGCGGCGAGCCATTCTTCGGCCACCACCACGCGCGCATCCTGCACGGCGCCCGGCTCCGGCGCGTTGAGGCTCACCACGCGCCGCAGGAAATGGCTGCCCTCGAGGATGGCGGCGAGCTTGCGGTGCTGCACCCGGCCCTCCACCAGCAGCAGCCGCGCGCCGGCATGGTCGATGATATAGCTGGCGTTTTCCGGCCGGTCGTCGAGATAGAGGGGCACCACCGTGAGGCCGAGACTCATGGCGGCGATGTCGAAGATCACCCAGTGCGGGCAGTTGCGCAGCATGACCGCCACGCGCTCGCCCGGCGCCAGGTTCTCGCGGGCCAGGGCCATGCGCCAGCGCGTGACTTCCTGCGCCACCTCGCGCCAGGTGAGCGCCTTCCAGGTCTGTTCGTCGTTGTCGTAGTAGCGGTAGGCGACCGTGTTGGGCATGGCCGCCACACGCGCCTGGAACAGGCCCGGCAGGGAACCTGCGGTTTCCGGGTGGATGGCGGTGGCGGCCAGGTATTCCGGCGGGTCGGTGTAGGGGGGCATGGCTCAGCCCACCAGGCGGCGCAGCGCTTCCCGGTATTTTTCCGCGGTTTTCGCGATGACTTCCGGCGGCAGCGCCGGCGGGGGCGGCTGCTTGTCCCAGCCGGAGGCTTCCAGCCAGTCGCGCACGTACTGCTTGTCGAAGCTGGGCGGGTTGGTGCCGGGCCGGTACTGGTCTGCCGGCCAGAAGCGTGAGGAATCCGGGGTCAGCGCCTCGTCGATGAGATGCAGGATGCCGCAACCGTCGGTGCCGAATTCGAACTTGGTGTCGGCGATGATGATGCCCCGGTCCAGGGCATAGGCCGCCGCCTCCCGGTACAGGGCGAGGGCCACCTCGCGTACGCGCTCCGCCGCGCCGGTGCCGATCAGCTCCGCCATGCGCCCGAAGGAGATGTTTTCGTCGTGACTGCCCAGCGCCGCCTTGGTGGAGGGCGTGAAGATGGGCTCGGGCAGACGGTCGGCCAGGCGCAGCCCGGGCGGCAGGGGAATGCCGCACACGCTGCCGGTGGCCTGGTATTCCTTCCAGCCGGAGCCCACCAGATAGCCGCGCACGATGGCCTCGATGGGCAGGGGCGCCAGCCGCTTCACCACGATGGCACGGCCCTTCACCTGGGCCACCTCGTCCGGCGCCACCACGGACTCCGGCGCATCGCCGGTGAGGTGGTTGGGGATGACGTGCTGCAGTTTCCCAAACCAGAAATTCGAAACCGCCGTGAGCACCTCGCCCTTGCCGGGGATGGGCTCGTTCATCACCACGTCGAAGGCGGACAGGCGGTCGGTGGTGACGATGAGCAGCCGCTTCGCGTCCACCTCGTAGATGTCGCGCACCTTGCCCCGGTGCAGAAGCTTCAGGCTGTGGAGTTCGGACTGGTAGAGGGCGGTCATGATTCAGCCTCCCCGGCGGTGGGGTGGACGCAGTTCCGCATGGGCATCGTCCTGGGGATAGGGATAGCGCGTGTGGCCATAGCGAATGGCAAGCACCGCCAGCGCCAGCAGCAGGATCGCCGCGGTCACCGCGAGCATGCGCCAGACGTCCATCTCCTTCATGTCCAGGATGAGATAGCGCGCCAGGGCCACCATGGCGATGTAGAGAGGAAAGCGCACCGGCAGCTTGCCCGAGCCATAGTAGAGGCCCACCATGGTCAGCACTTCCAGATAGATGAAGAGCAGCAACAGATCCGCCAGCCGCACGTGGCGCGCTTCGATCATGGTGGCCACTTCGTGGGCGGTGGCGATCACCGTGGCGACCGCGATGATGAACAGCCCCACGTGTTCGGTGAAGGCCAGGGCGCGTTTGTTCCAGTCAGAAAGTAAACCAGCCATGGGAACACTCCGGGATCAGGCAGCGGGTTCGCGCACGTTGGGCGGCGGGCCTTCCACGCCGATGGCGGCACGCGCGGCCAGCGCCGTGGCCAGCGCCGCCTCCAGGGTGGGTGCGACGACGTTGAAGTGACCCATCTTGCGTCCGGGCCGCGCCTGGCGCTTGCCGTAGAGGTGCAGTTTCAGGTCCGGGTGGGCGAGCAGGGCGCTCCAGTCGGGCGGGCCGTCCCGCCACACATCGCCCAGCAGGTTCACCATCACCACCGGCGAGAACAGGCGCGTGTCGCCCAACGGCAGGCCGCACAGCACCCGCACCTGCTGCTGGAACTGACTGGTGAGGCAGGCATCCAGGGTGTAATGGCCGCTGTTGTGGGGACGCGGCGCGATCTCGTTGACCACCAGCCGGTCGCCTTCCAGGAGAAAGAATTCCACCGCCAGCACGCCGCAGTAGTCGAGCTTCTCGGCGATGGCCACCGCCATGGCGCGTGCCTGCTCGGCCACCGCCGGGCTCACCCGCGCCGGCGCCATGCTGATGTCGAGGATCCCGTTGCGGTGGCGGTTCTCCGCCACCGGATAGCAGGCGGTCCGCCCGGCCGCATCGCGTCCCAGGACCACCGACAGTTCCGCCGCCAGCGGCAGGAAGGCCTCCAGCACGCAGGGTTCGTTGCCCATGGCGGCGAAGGCGGCGCGCGCTTCATCCAGGCTCTCCACGCGCGCCTGGCCCTTGCCGTCATAGCCGAAGCGGCTCACCTTGAGCAGGGCGGGAAAGCCCGTGCGCGCCGCTGCCTCCGGCAGGGCCTGCGCGTTTGGCACCAGGCCGAAGGGCGCAGTGGGAAAGCCCGCCTCGGCCAGGAAGGTTTTCTCCCGCGCCCGATCCTGGACGATGGCGACTGCATCCCCGGAGGGACGCACCACGGTATGCCGGGCCAGCAGGCGCAGGCTGTCGGCATGCACGTTCTCGAATTCGGTGGTGACGGCGGCGCACTCGCGGCCCATGCGCTCCAGGGCAGCCGCGTCGCGGTAGTCGGCACGGAGGTGTTCGGTGGCGATCTGGCCGGCGGGGCTGTCCGGGTCCGGGTCCAGCACCAGTACGCGGTAGCCCATGGTGAGCGCCGCCATGGTGAACATGCGGCCCAGCTGCCCACCCCCCAGCACGCCCAGGGTGGCGCCGGGCAGAATCATGCCCGCCGTCATGGCTGCTCCGGCAGCTTCATGGCCAGGACCGTCTCGGTCTGGCGCGCGCGGAAGGCTTCCAGCCGCGCCGCCAGGGCGGGATCCTCCAGCGCCAGGAGGGCTGCGGCGAACAGGCCGGCATTGGCCGCCCCTGCCTCGCCGATGGCAAAGGTGGCCACCGGCACGCCCTTGGGCATCTGCACGA
>JBBFMG010000034.1:0-13945 GCA_037478575.1 Burkholderiales bacterium
GCCAGGGCTTCCTGGCGATCCCCCGCGATCACCACCTCGAGGTCGTCGAAGCTCCACCTGAGCTGCTTTTGCAGCCCGGGATCGTCCTCCACCACCAGCAGCACCGGCTTGCCGCCGTTCGGATCGTCAGCCACCGCTCGCTCCCTGGAGGGGCAGCGCCCCTTCCCGCTGATTTTGCCGGAGGGTGAGGGGCAGGGTCACGGTGAAGGTGGTCCCTTCGCCCGGCCGGCTTTCCACCCGGATGTCGCCCTTCAGCTCCCGCACGTATTCCCGGCACTCGTAGGTGCCGATGCCCATGCCCGCGCTCTTGGTGCTGGCGAAGGGCCGAAACAGCTGGGTGCGCAGGAAAACCTCGTCCATGCCCCGCCCGCTGTCGCGCACCTGGATCACGGCCTGCTCCCCGGCGGTATCCAGGGTCACCTCGACCCTGCCCGTCTCGGGCGTGGCCTCGATGGCGTTCTGGACCAAATGGCCCAGCACCCGGGAAAGCCGCTCGCGCTCCGCCACCACCCAGGCTTCCGTCACCGCCGTCTCGAAGCGGGGCTGCGGCCGATAGGCGCCCTTGTCGGCCACGACAGCCGCCAGCACCTCCCGCAGGTTGACGAGGGCCGCGCCCTGGGCGGTCTGGTAGCCGGCGCGCAGCTGGGACAAAAGCCGCGACATCTTCTGCACCGCGTGGTCCACGGTGGCCAGCATGTCTTGCTGGAATTCCGGATTGTGCTTGTGCTTCTCCGCATTCTTCAACATCAGGGAGAGCTGGGCCACCACGTTCTTGAGGTCGTGCACCACGAAGGCGGAAAAGCGGTTGAAGGACTCGAACTGGCGCGCCTGGGCCAGCGCCTCCAGGGCATGCGCCTGGGCCAGGTGGGCCGCGGCCTGACGACCCGCGGTCTTGAGCAGGTCGGAGTCCTCCCAGTTGAAGCTACGCCGGCTGCGCGGGCGCGCCAACACCATGAAGCCGATCAGGTCCTCGTGCACCATGAGGGGCACGATGAGCCAGACATCGCGCCGGTCCTCCAGCCAGTCCGGCAGGGCGAGGTCGCCGTAGAGATCGGGGGACTCGGCATATTCCTCCAGATTGACCACCCACTGGCGGCTGCGCAGAAACTGCGCCAGGGGCGCATCGGCGGCCAGGGGTTCCGGATTCAGGGGCAGGTTCCAGTGGGCGGCAAAGGCGAGGGTGCCGTCGTCCTGGGCGAGCCACAACGCGGCGCCGGGACTGTCCACCAGCCCCGCCACGGCCTGCAGGGCCCGCTCCCGCACCGCGGTGGGCTCCCCGCTGGACAGGGTGCGGGCGAAATGCAGCCATTCTTCACGGTAGTCGTATTTGTAGGTGAAGAAATGCTTGCTCAGGAACACCTTGAGCCGCGCCCGCATGGTGCCCGAGAACACCACCACCGCCAGGACGATGAGCGCCCCGAACAGGAACACCGATTGCAGCACGGCACCCCAACTGCCGCCGAAATAGCGGAGGTAGTAGCCCGCCGCCGCCATGAGCAGCAGGTAGACCCCGGCGCCAATGAGGGTCGCACTGTGGAACACCATGCGCCGGGACACGTGCAGATTCACCGACCACTGGGGATTGCGTGCCGCGGACACCGCCAGCAGGGGAACCACCAGTGCGTTGGCGAAACCCCGCGCGCTCCAGACGCCTTCATCGAGGCGCTGAAACAGGAACCCTTCCGAATAGAGGTAAAAATCGTAGGCGAACAGGGCGCCAAGGCCGAGGCAGAAATACTTGATGGCCCAACGTTGAGTCTCCCCCGCGTTGCGGTAGAGCTGCTCGATCAGGGCCATGCCCAGCAGCGACGCGATGAGCAGCCCCATGCCACCCAGGCTGCGCGCCCAGGCAGACAGCTCCCCACGGGGCACGCCGCTGACCACCAGGCTGGCGAGCGCCAGCAGGAGGAGGGCCGCGCCCCCCACGAAAAGACGCCGCCGCAGACGCGCAGGTGGCTCGCCCGCCAGGCGCGCGCGCGCCTCGAGGAGTTGGTAGAGAAAGGCCAGCCACAGGCCATCGCGCAGGTATTCCAGTGCCATCACGCCGCCGGGCCGGGCGCTGCCGGTGGCCAGTGTGTAGGTCAGGGTGCCCGCCCAGAGGCTGCTGGCCGCGACAGCCACCGTGAGCAGGCCGCCCTGCAGCCGCCCGCGCCAGTTGAGCAGCAGCAGCAGGGCGAACAGGCCGAAGGCCAGGGCCGCCAGTCCGTAACTCAAGGCCGCGATGTGCACGCTCATCGCCATCCCGTCATCGCGCGCCCTTGCCCAGCAGCACGACCAGCGCGGTTTCGAACAGGATCATGAGATCCAGGAAGAAGCTGTGGTTCTTCACGTAGTAAAGGTCATATTGCAGCTTTTCGATGGCATCCTCAAGGGACGCGCCATAGCTGTAGCGCACCTGGGCCCAGCCGGTCACGCCGGGCTTGATGCTGTGGCGGGCACCGTAGTAGGGAATCTGCTCCATGAGCTGGTTGACGAAAAAGGGGCGCTCGGGGCGCGGGCCGACGAAGCTCATTTCCCCCTTGAACACGTTGATGAGCTGGGGCAGCTCGTCGATGCGTGTCTTGCGGATGAAGCGGCCCACCGCCGTGACCCGGCTGTCGCCCGCCTGGGCCCAGCGCGGCCTGCCGTCGGCCTCCGCGTCCCGGGCCATGCTGCGGAACTTGTAGATGGTGAATACGCGCCCCCCCTGACCCACGCGCTCCTGCCGGTAGAGGATGGGGAAACCGCTCTCGGCGACGATGGCCAGGGCCGCCAGCAGCATGATGGGCAGGGCCGTGACCAGGATGGCGGCGCTTACCGTGAGGTCGAAGGTGCGCTTGACCGCATCCCGGACCAGCCCCTGATGGAAGCCTTCGGACAGCACCATCCAGCTCGCGTTGAGGGAATCCAGCTGCACCTGGCCCCGCTCCCGCTCGAAGAAAGTGGACAGCTCCACCACGCGAATGCCCTTGAGCTTGCAGTCCAGCAACTCGTGCACCGGCAGCTTGCCGCCGCGCCGCTCCCGAATGGCGATCACGATCTCGTCGATCTGGTATTTGTCCACGATCTCCGGCAGGGGCGCCTCGTCCGGCAGGATCAGGCTGTGATCGACGAAATGGTGGCTGCCGCCCAGGGGCAGAAATCCCACGATGTGCAGCCGGCGCCGGCTTTCCGGCTGGCGCAGGAGTTCCAGCACGCGGGCCGCGCGGGTGCCGGTGCCCAGCACCAGCACGCGGGTCTTGAGCACCGCCAGATCCGCCCACCGGAAAAACGCGAACCGCAGCAGTACGATGGCCGTGGCGGCGAGTCCCGTCGCCCCGGCCAGGGTCACCGTGGGCATGGCCAGGCGCGGCACCAGCCAGCCCAGCAGCCACAGGAGCAGGAAACCCAGGGCCAAGGCAGTGAGGACCCGCAGCACCATGCTGCCCAGCCCCTCGTCGAAATCCCGTCGATAGAGTCCGAACAGCGCCATGAGCCCGAAGGGCACCAGGGTGAAGCCCAGGTTGGCCACGCTCAGGGCCGCCGGCGCGGGATGGCCGCCCAGGACCGAGGCCAGCGGCAGGGCCGCCAGCAACACGGCCAGCTCGGCCACCATGAGCAGCAGCAGGCCCTTGGAGAGGTAATGGCTGAAGATTCGGATCAAGGGAGTCTTCTGTCTGAGAGAACCACCGGCCCCACCGGACGGCGCACCCGGAAGTGTAAGCAGTTTCCATGCCAAGTGCATGACGCGCCCCCGGGCCTGGCGACCCCCTCAGGTGTGGCAGGCGCTGGTCAGCCCATCAGGCCGACGCGCCTGTGGCATGGATCAGGCGAGCAGGGCTTCCACCTCGGCCAGGCGGGCGCGCGGCAGGGCCCGGCCATCCACCGGGCTGCGCGGGCTCTCCCGGATGGCATCGGTGGGAAACACGGCCAGGTTCACGTCCGCCGGCCCGCCGTGCTGCAGGGTGAAGGCCGGCACGACCCGCACGCTGTCCCCGAAGCGGTAGCGTTTCTCGCCCCGCTGGTAGGGCAGCCCGGCATTGAGCAGGAACAGCTCCACGTCCTTGTCGCTGTCCGTGAACAGCATGAGGTTGATGTCCGAATGTCGCGCGGCGGTGCCCGTGAGCACGGAACCCGTGAGATGGGGATTGAAGCGCTCCATCAGCCGCATCACCGCGCAGGCCTGGAGGCGCAGGACGCGCAGCCGCTCGGCCTGCTCGGCGCCCTGGTAGAGGGACTGGTAGGCGCGCAGGGCCTCCTCGATTTCCGCATTGGTAGGCAGGCTGTGGGTGTCCTGCCCACCCAGCTGGCGGGCGGCCTTGCGTTTGGCCAGGGCGTAGTCCTGGATGCCATCCTCGGCCATCAGGCGCGCCGCGGCCTGGGCGATGCGCATGCGCATCTGCTGGCGCAGGTGGGGGTTGGTGCGGCCCATGGTCAGAAGATCTGGTCCATCACGGTATCGCTGGCGCCGTCCTCGCCCCAGCCACCGGCCTCCGGCGGCACGTTTTCCTGGTAGAACCATTCGGGGATGCCACCTTCCCTTACGCGCCGGCCGGTGGCGGGATCGATGCGCACGCTCACCACGCCTTCCGGCGGGGTCCACTGTTCTTCCGGCACGCCCTTAAGCGCCCTGCCCATGTAGGCCATCCAGATGGGCAGGGCCGCCTGGGCGCCGGTCTCGGCGCCGCCCAGGCTCCTGGGCTGGTCGAAGCCGATCCAGGCCACGGCCACCAGGCTGCGGTTGAAGCCGCAGAACCAGGCGTCCACCTGGTCGTTGGTGGTGCCCGTCTTGCCCGCGAGGTCGCTGCGGCCCAGCTGCATGGCGCGGGCGGCGGTGCCGCGGCGCACCACATCCTGCATCATGGAGGTCATGATGAAGGCATTGCGCGGGTCGATCACCTGCTCGGCGTTTTCCCCGGCCCGCACGGGGGCGGCCTGGGCGAGCACGGTACCCCGCGCATCCAGCACCTGCTGCACGTAATAGGGTTTGACGCGATAGCCCCCATTGGCGAACACGGCGTAGGCGGTGGCCATCTGGAAGGGCGTCACGGAGCCTGCGCCGAGGGCCATGGTGAGATAGGGGGGATGCTGCTCCGGGTTGAAGCCGAAGCGGGTAATGTAGTCCTGGGCATAGCGCGTGCCGATGGCCTGCAGGATGCGAATGGAAACCAGGTTTTTGGATTTCACCAGCGCCTCGCGCATGCGCGTGGGCCCGCCGTAGGTGCCGTCGAAGTTCTTGGGCTCCCACAGCTTGCCGCCGGTGAGAGCGGGATCGAGGGCAATGGGCGCATCGTTGATGACGGTGGCAGGCGTGAACCCCTTTTCCAGGGCCGCCGAATAGATGAAGGGCTTGAAACTGGAACCGGGCTGGCGCCAGGCCTGAACCACGTGGTTGAACTTGTTGCGGAAATAGTCAAAGCCTCCAACCAGAGCGTGGATGGCGCCGTCCCGGGGCGCAAGGGACACCAGCGCCGCTTCCGCCTGGGGAAGCTGCAGGATCTGCCAGTGTCCCTTGGCATCTTTCGCCACCCGCACCAGGGCACCGCGCACGATGGGCTTGGCCGCCTTGTCCGACAGGGCTTTCTGCACGAAGGCCAGGGCCTCTCCCGTGAGCTCGGCCACCCCCTGCCCCTTGATGAACACACGCACCGTCTTGGGCTGGGCGCTGAGTACGACGGCGGGGATGAGCCCGTTGCTTTCCTCCACGTCCTGCAGCAGGTCCTCCAACTCCTCGTCCGGATTGGTCATTTTCTCCGGAATCTGCAGGCGTGCCTCCGGCCCGCGGTAGCCATGACGCCGGTCGTAGTCGAGCAGGCCCTGGCGCACCGCCGCGTTGGCCGCCTCCTGCTCGGCCCGGCGCAGGGTGGTGATGACCCGGAAGCCACTGGTGTAGGCCGCCTCCTGATAGCGTTCGAACATCATCTGGCGCGCCATCTCCGCGACATAGTCCGCCTTCACCTCGTACACCGTCGGTTCATGGCGGACGACCAGCTTCTCCCGCAGCGCGGCCTGGTAGGTGGACTCGTCGATGAAGCCCAGCTCACGCATGCGGCGCAGCACGTAGTGCTGGCGCAGGCTCGCGCGGGCCGGGTTGGCCACAGGGTTATAGCGGGAGGGCGCCTTGGGCAGGCCCGCCAGCATGGCCATTTCCGCCACCGTCAATTTTTCCAGGGGCTTGCCGAAATAGGTCTGGGCGGCGGCGCTGAAACCGTAGGCGCGCTGGCCCAGATAGATCTGGTTGATATAGAGCTCCAGGATCTGATCCTTGCTCAGGTTGCGCTCGATCTTGAAGGCCATGAGGGCCTCGTTGAACTTGCGGCTCAGGGTCTTCTCGGGTGTGAGGAAGAAATTGCGCGCCACCTGCATGGTGATGGTGCTCGCGCCCTCGCGCACCCCCCGCTTGAGCAGGTTGGCAAGGGCGGCGCGCGCCACGCCCAGGTAGTCCACGCCACCATGCTCGTAGAAGCGCTCGTCCTCGGCGGCCAGGATGGCCTGGATCATGGGCTTGGGCACAGCGCCGATTCTCACCACGGTGCGCCGCTCCTCGCCGAACTCGCCCACCAGGGCGCCGTCGGCGGTATAGACACGCAGCGGCACCTTGGGCCGGTAATCGGTGAGGACGGTGAGGTCCGGCAGGGTGGGATAGACCAGCACGGCCGCGAGCACCACGGCAAGCCCCGCCAGGACAAAGACGATCGCGACGAGTTTGAGGGGCAGAAACCACCAGCGGGAGGACATGAGGATGGATGGGATTTTCAAGAGGCGGGACGTTTCGCCGCCATTCTACTTCATAGGGAGCCCGAGCGGACCCCGGCGGGCGCCTGGTGGCGCCCCCGGGGATGACAATTTCTTAAGGAAAGCCACGGGACCCTCAAGATCCCCGGAAAACTGCCGTTATTCCTATGGGATGAGACGGAAAAAAATTGCTTTACACCCTATATGCTTGTTGCTAGGATTTAAACCAAAACTATTATAAAGTCCGATAACCAGCCCCAACAGAAAGGGATTTCCGCCTTGCTATCGAACCTCCTTCAGGCCAAGTCGCCTCCCCTCATCGGCGTGGACATCAGCTCCTCGGCGGTGAAGATGGTGGAGATCGAGGAGGCTGGCAAAAACCTCTACCGCGTGGAGCGCTATGCCATCGAGCCGCTGCCCAAGGATGCGGTCACCGATGGCAACATCATGAACCTGGACGCCGTGGCGGAAACCCTGCGCCGCGCCTGGAAGCGCATGGGCACGCGGGTTAAGAACGTCGCCCTGGCGCTGCCCTCGGCCGCAGTGATCACCAAAAAGATCATCGCACCCGCCGGCCTGCGTGAGGAAGAACTGGAAGTGCAGGTGGAGGCGGAAGCCAACCAGTACATTCCCTTCGCCCTGGACGAAGTGAACCTGGATTTCCAGGTGCTCGGGCCGGCGCCCAGCGGGCCGGAGGAAGTGGAAGTGCTCATCGCGGCCGCCCGCAAGGAAAAGGTGGAAGACCGCGTGGCCGCCGCGGAGAGTGCCGGGCTCAAGGCCGTGGTCATGGACGTGGACGCCTATGCCACCCTCACCGCCTATGAGCTCATCGCCCAGCAACTGCCCAACGGCGGCCGGGGACAGACAGTGGCCATCGTGGACATCGGCGCCTCCATGATGCACATCAACGTGGTGCACGACAACCAACCCATCTATCTGCGGGAGCAGACCTTCGGCGGCAACCAGCTCACCCAGGAAATCCAGCGCCGCTACAGCCTGTCCGCCGAGGAAGCCGAAATGGCCAAGCGCCAGGGCGGCCTGCCGGAAAACTACGAGGCGGAGGTGTTGCAGCCCTTCATGGACACCCTGGCCCTGGAAGTGGCGCGCGCCATGCAGTTCTTCTTCTCTTCCAGCCAGTTCAGCCACGTGGATCACATCCTGCTCGGCGGCGGCTGCGCCATGCTGCCGGGGCTGGACGAGATCGTCGCCAACCGCACCCAGGTAAGCACCATGATCGCCAATCCCTTCGCGAACATGGCGCTGTCCTCGCGCATCAAGCCGCGCCAGCTCACCATTGATGCGCCGGCCCTGCTGGTGGCCTGCGGTCTGGCCATGCGGAGGTTCGACCAATGATCCGCATCAACCTCCTGCCCCACCGGGAAGCCCGGCGCAAGGCGCGCCAGCAGCAGATGATCGTCATCTCCGTGGGCGTGGCGATCCTCGGTGTGCTCACGGTGTTCGCCGGCTCGCTGGTCATCGGCAGCCTGATCGAGCGCCAGGAAGAGAACAACCGCTATCTCAAGTCCGAGATCGCCAAGCTGGACAAGGACATTCAGGAAATCAAAAGCCTGAAGGAAAAGACCCAGCTCATGCTCGACCGCAAGAAGGTGGTGGAGGAGCTGCAGGCCGGGCGCGCCACCGCCGTGCGTCTGCTGGACCAGATGGTGCGTCAGCTGCCGCCCGGCATGTACCTCAAGGACATCAAGCAGACCGGGCAGAAGATCAGCATCCAGGGCTACACCCAGTCCAATGCCCGCGTCTCCACCCTGATGCGCAATCTGGACGCCTCACCCTGGCTGGAGAACCCGCAGCTGGTGGAAATCAAGGCAGTGACGGTCAACAACGTGCGGGCCAACGAGTTCTCTCTTGATGTCACCTTGTCCGCGCCGCAGCCTGCCGGCAGCGAGGCGAAGACGGACACCCCTGCCAAGGATAAGCGGTCATGAGCCTGGTCGACGACATCAACAAGCTCAACCTCCGGGAAATCGGCATCTGGCCGGTGCCCTTCAAGATCGCCGCCATGGTGGTCCTGTTCGGCCTGATCGTGACCGCGGGCTATTTCCTGATATGGAGCGATGAACTGGCCAACCTGGACCGGGCACGCCAGGAGGAGCAGAAGCTGCGCAGCGAATTCCTGGACAAGAAAAAACAGGCCGTCAACCTGGACCTCTATCGCCAGCAGCTTACGGAGGTGGAGCAGTCCTTCGGCGCCCTGCTGCGGCAACTGCCCAACAAGGCGGAAATGGATGCCCTGATCACCGACATCAACCAGGCGGGGCTGGGGCGGGGGCTGGAGTTCGAACTGTTCAAGCCCGGCCAGGAGACCATCAAGGGCGAGATCGCCGAGCTGCCCATCGCCATCAAGGTCACGGGCGATTACCACGACCTGGGGCGCTTCGCCAGCGACGTGGCCCAGCTGCCGCGCATCGTCAATCTCCGGGACATCCATATCTACCCGGGCAAGGACGGCAAGCTGGTGATGGAAGCCACCGCCGTCACCTACCGCTACCTGGACGAGGAAGAGCTCGCCGCCCAGCGCAAGGCCCAGCGCGAGGCCAAGCAGAAAGGGGGCCGCAAATGAGACGCCTGGTCATGCTCTGCCTGCCGCTCCTGCTCACCGCCTGCGGCGGCGGCACGGACGATCCCCGCGAGTTCGTGAAGAACGCCGGCAAGGACCTGCGCGGCAAGGTCGCGCCCCTGCCCGAGGTGAAGCCCTATGAGCCCTTCACCTACGAGGCCATGGATCTGCCGGATCCCTTCAAGCCCCGCAAGCTGGAACCGCCGAAAGGGAGCGGTGGCGGCGGGCTCGCACCGGACTTCAACCGGCCCAAGGAGGCCCTGGAAAACTATCCCCTGGAAAGCCTCAAGATGGTGGGTACGCTGAGCCAGGGCAAGGTGACCTACGCCATCATCAAGACGCCGGACAACAGTCTCTACCGGGTCAAACCCGGCAATCACCTGGGCCAGAACTTCGGCATCATCACCCAGGTGACGGAAAACGAAGTGAAGCTCACGGAAATCGTGCAGGACAGCGGCGGCGACTGGATCGAACGCCCCGCCTCGCTCACCCTGAGCGAAGAGCCCGCCCAACCGGCGAAGAAATAGCCCGCAACCAACCCGAGATGAAACCTCAGAGGTGCACTATGAGCATACGGACCCTCCTCCCCCTCAAGCACGTCGCGGCCCTGTGCCTCTGGA
The DNA here is from genome assembly GCA_037478575.1 of Burkholderiales bacterium. Classification (GTDB taxonomy): domain Bacteria; phylum Pseudomonadota; class Gammaproteobacteria; order Burkholderiales; family Thiobacteraceae; genus Thiobacter. The sequence continues at coordinate 9,892 of JBBFMG010000034.1, forward strand.
TGATGCTCGCGCCCCTCGCCCTGGCCCAGGACAGCGAAGAGGCGGCCAGCAACAGCATCACCGCCATCGACTACACCGTGCTCCAGGGCGGCAAGCTCCTGCTCAAGGTGGGACTGAAGCAGCCCCTCGCCAATCCGCCCGCGGGCTTCACCATCAACAATCCGCCGCGCATCGCCCTGGATTTCCCGGACACCGCCAATGCCCTGGGCAAGAGCACCATCAACGTGGGCGAAGGGGCCCTGCGCAGCGTGAACGTGGTCCAGTCGGGCAAAAAGACCCGGCTGGTGCTCAATCTGGCCCGCAACACCCCCTATGACACCACCATCGAGGGCAATACCCTGGTGATCGCGCTGCAGGGCGTCGGGCCTTCCGCCACCGTGGCGGCCCGCACCACGCACTTCGCGGAAGACCGCGGCACCAGCGGCCACAGCATCCGCGACGTGGACTTCCGGCGCGGCCGCGCCGGCGAGGGGCGGGTGGTGGTGGACCTGTCGGATCCCAACGTGGGCATCGACATCCGCCAGCAGGGCAAGAACCTGGTCATCGATCTGCTCAACACGACCGTGCCCAGGAACCTGGAACGGCGCATGGACGTGACGGACTTCGGCACGCCGGTGCTCACCGTGGACACCTTCCAGCAGGGTAGCACCGCGCGCATCGTGGTGGAACCCAAGGGTGAATGGGAGCACTCCGCCTATCAGGCCGACCGCCAGTTCATCGTGGACATCAAGCCGGTGCAGGAAGACCCTGCCCGTCTGGTGCGCGGCAAGCGCTACACGGGCGAGAAACTGTCCCTCAATTTCCAGAACGTGGAAGTGCGGGCAGTGCTGCAGGTGATCGCCGATTTCACGGGACTCAACATCATCACCAGCGACACCGTCACCGGCAACCTGACCCTGCGTCTCAAGGACGTGCCCTGGGACCAGGCCCTGGACATCATCCTGCAAAGCCGGGGGCTGTCCATGCGCAAGAATGGCAACGTGATCTGGATCGCCCCCACGGATGAGCTCGCCACCAAGGAAAAACTCGAGCTCGAGGCTAAGCAGCAGATCCTGGACCTGGAGCCGCTGCACACCGAGACCTTCCATCTGCGCTTCCAGCGGGCGGAAAACTTCGTCAAGGTGTTGACCGACGAGAAGCAGCGCATCCTGTCCAAGCGGGGCAGCGCGGTGATCGACCCGCGCACCAATACCCTGTTCATCCAGGACACCCCCTCCAAGATGGAGGAGATCCGCCGCCTGATCGATCAGGTGGACGTGCCGGTGAAGCAGGTCATGATCGAGTCGCGCATCGTCGAGGCCCAGGACAGCTTCGCCAAGAACCTGGGTGCCCGCCTGGGGGTGCATTACACGGACAGCTACATTCCCGTGAGCAGCGGCAGCAAGACCCGGGTCGTTCCCGGTGGCAGCTTTGAGGATACCGGTTATCACACCGGGCAGATCGCCGATGCCCCGACCGCCAAAGTGGCCGGCTTCAACCCGGGCAGCATCGCCCTGACCCTGTTCCGGGCCGGGGCGGGACGTTTCCTCAACTTGGAGCTCACCGCCCTCCAGTCCGACGGACGGGGCAAGATCATCTCCAACCCGCGGGTGGTGACCGCCGACCAGGTGGAAGCCACCATCGAGCAGGGCACGGAAATCGCCTACCAGCAGGCCACCAGTAGCGGCGCCACCGCGGTGCAGTTCAAGAAGGCGGTGCTCTCCCTCAAGGTGAAGCCCCAGATCACGCCCGATGACAACGTGATCATGGACATCAAAGTCAACAAGGACTCGCCCAACTTCGACCGCATCGTGGCAGGGGTGCCGCCCATCGACACCAAGCAGATCAGCACCCAGGTGCTGGTGGAAAACGGCGGCACCGTGGCCATCGGCGGCATCTACACCCAGGACGAGTCGGAGCGGATCACCAAGGTGCCCCTGTTCGGCGACATTCCCGTGCTGGGCCATCTGTTCCGCAACACCAGCAAGCAGGACAACAAGACGGAGCTGCTGATCTTCGTCACCCCGCGCATCCTGAAGGAATCCCTGAACCTGCGCTGAGTCCCGCACAACCCGCCCTTCCATTGGGAGGGCGGGGCTTTTCCGCTAGAATTGCCCGTCATGCGTGCCGCAAAAGCCGTGACGGGCAATATCTTTCTGGTGGGGCTGATGGGCGCCGGCAAGACCACGGTGGGCCGGCTGCTTGCGCGTCACCTCAACAAGACCTTCATCGATGCCGACCAGGAGCTGGAAGCCCGTACCGGGGTGCGCATTCCCGTGATCTTCGAGCTGGAGGGGGAGGAAGGTTTCCGGCGCCGGGAGGCGGATCTGCTGCGGGAGCTGGTCACGCGCCGCGACATCGTGCTGGCCACCGGCGGCGGTGCGGTGTTGCGGCCGGAAAACCGTGCAGCCCTGGCCGACAACGGCATCGTGATCTATCTCCAGGCGAACGTGGACGACCTGTGGGCACGCACCCGCCATGACCGCAACCGGCCTCTGCTGCAGACCGCCGATCCCCGCGCCAAACTCACGGAACTCCTGAATGAGCGGGATCCCCTCTATCGGGAGATCGCCGACATCATCGTCACCTCGGGCCCGCACAGCGTGCACCAGGTGGTGCGCGAAATCGAACAGAAACTGGCGGCCCTCCGGGCTGCTCCCACCGCCCATGCAAACACTCACGGTTGAGCTCGGGCCACGCAGCTATCCCATCCACGTGGGCGCGGGCCTGATCAGGCGCGCCGAGCTGATCCTGCCCCATCTGCCCATGGCCCGGGTGGCGGTGGTGACCAACACCACGGTCGGGGCCCTCTATCTCGACACCCTGCGCGCCACCCTGGAAGGCGCGGGCGTGAGTGTGCTGCCCATCGTGCTGCCGGACGGCGAGCAGTACAAGAACGCCGAGACCCTGGGCCGCATCTATGACGCCCTGCTGGAAGCGCGCATGGAACGCAAGGGCACCCTGATCGCCTTGGGAGGCGGCGTCATCGGCGATCTCACCGGCTTTGCTGCAGCCACCTATCTGCGCGGTGTGCCCTTCATCCAGGTGCCCACCACCCTGCTTGCCCAGGTGGATTCCTCGGTGGGCGGCAAGACCGGCATCAACCATCCCCTGGGCAAGAACATGATCGGCGCGTTCTACCAGCCCCGCCTGGTGCTGGCCGATACCGACACGCTCCAGACCCTGCCCGACCGGGAACTCTCAGCAGGGCTGGCGGAAGTGATCAAGTACGGCCTCATCCGCGATCCCGAATTCTTCGCCTGGCTGGAAGCCAACATGGAACGTCTGCTCGCCCGCGATGCCGAGGCCCTCACCTTCGCCATCCTGCGCTCCTGTCGCAACAAGGCCGAGGTGGTGGCGGCGGACGAGCGCGAAGGCGGTGTGCGCGCCATCCTCAATCTGGGTCACACCTTCGGCCACGCCATCGAGGCGGGACTGGGCTATGGTGTGTGGCTGCACGGCGAGGCCGTGGCGGCGGGCATGGTGCTGGCGGCGGATCTCTCCATGCGTCTTTCCTGGCTCACGCCCGAAGACGTGGAACGGGTGCGCGCGCTGGTACGCCGGGCACGCCTGCCGGACCGTGCGCCCGATCTGGGTGTGGCCCGCTACCAGACCCTGATGGGGCTGGACAAGAAGGTCGAGGGCGGCCGCGTGCGTTTCGTCCTGCTCAAGCGCCTGGGCGAGGCGGTGATCACAGCCGACGTGCCCGAGGCCCTGCTCGCCGCCACCCTCCGGGAAAATGTCGCACCCGTCTGACCACCCCGCGCGGGACCGCGCCCCTTACGCCGCCCACCCGGCGAGAAGCCGCGGCCGACGCTATCCGGAACCCGCGCCGGCAGGTCGCACCGAATTCCAGCGCGACCGCGACCGCATCATCCACTCCACCGCCTTCCGCCGCCTGGAATACAAGACCCAGGTGTTCGTGAACCACGAAGGCGACCTGTTCCGCACCCGTCTCACCCACAGCCTGGAAGTGGCCCAGATCGGCCGCGCCATCGCCCGCAGCCTGCGCCTGGATGAGGATCTGGTGGAGGCCATCGCCCTGGCCCACGACCTGGGCCACACGCCCTTCGGC